>CALFWV010000071.1 GCA_937927825.1 uncultured Caulobacterales bacterium
GACGTTCAAACCCAGATTGAGGCCCTGCGTAAAGATATCACTTTGCTTGCCGACGCTGTAAAAATCCAAGCGAAAGAAACCGTGAGCGACAGCACAGCAACAGCTAAGTCCGTTGCGACTGAGAAAGCCGACGTTGCTAAAGATAAGTATAACGAGCTGACAACAAAAGCTGAAAGCAGAATTAAAGAGAACCCGCTGACATCCATCGCGATCGCCGTCGGAGCGGGCCTATTGCTCGGCGCAATCACACGCCGTTAATTCGTATGGGCCTCGCCAAAACTGCATTTGCCCTTGCGCCTTTCATTTTAAAAGCGCGCTCACGTCGGCCAAGTAAACGCTTGGCTGGCGTAATTTTTTCTGCAGCATGTATGGGACTAACTGGAATATTTCTTACCACGGCAGCGTTTGTCTGGATAACAAAAGCATTCGGGGCCGAATTTGGGTTCCTAGCGGTTGCCGCCATATTTTTTGTTTTCGCAAACCTGATTTATTTCACGTCTCGTGCAGACAAAGTTGAACCCCAAGACGTGAGCGCGCAGCTGACCGAAGAGCGAATTGCACAATATATTCCCGATGAGCTTCAAAGCGACCCGCGCATTATCGCACTTCTGGAAAAAATTAAAGAACATCCCTTGGAGGCGACGGCCGCTGCAGTTTCTTTGGGCTTCATTATATCGAACCAAATAATTGGAGATTAGACTATGAGTTATGAAACACCCGATGGCGTTACGCATATTGCGAAGACAGAAGCGCGTGCGGGCCAGCGAGTCAAAGGGATGCCTATTGTGTTAGGCCTCTCGACGGTCACCGCCATCGTCTTGTTAGGGCTCGCTTTCCTATTTTTCGTTTAATCGAAATACACCCAAAATAAAATGCCCTCCAAAGCGGAGGGCTTTTTTCTTTTTAGCGAAAGACTGGATCATCCAAACTACGTAGTTTGCGGGAATGAAGCGTGCCTTTCTCGGCCCCGGCTTTCATAATCCGTACCGCTTCCAGTCCAATGTTCAAATGCTGCGCAACGCGTGATCGGTAAAACACCGCCGCTGTTCCGGGAAGCTTAATCTCGCCATGAAGTGGCCTATCTGAAACGCAGAGCAGCGTCCCATATGGCACCCGGAAACGATATCCATTAGCCGCAATCGTTGCGCTTTCCATGTCAATTGCAATTGCACGGGATTGGTTCAACCGAGGACGTAGTGCAGCATAACGCATTTCCCAGTTGCGATCATCCGTCGTCACAACGGTCCCCGTGCGGACATGGCGTTTCATCTCTTGGCCGGACAGTTTCATAACGTCGCCAATGGCGTCGGTCAGAGCAATTTGAACCTCGGCAATTGTCGGCAAAGGAATGTCCGGCGGCAGCACATTATCCAACACTTGATCATCCCGCAAATAGGCATGCGCCAGAACAAAATCACCCAACACTTGTGACGATCTCAAACCACCGCAATGGCCCAGCATCAACCAGCAATGGCTGCGCAACACCGCAATATGATCTGTAATCGTTTTCGCATTAGACGGTCCCACACCAATATTTATCAGGGTCACACCCATCCCGTCCTCGGCCATAAGGTGATATGCGGGCATTTGCGGTAATTTGTAATTTGGGTCTTCCACAAAATCCGCACCTTTTGTGACAATACCCTGCCCCGGTGCGCAGAACCCTGTAATTGTAGGATCTGTGCCGACAACCTCTCTGGCGTGTTCCACGAATTCATCCACATAGCGCTGATAATTTGTGAAAATTACGAATTTCTGGAAGCACCCGGGCTCCGTTCCGGAATAGTGACGCAAGCGCTGCAAAGAATAATCCGTTCTCAGCGCTGGAAATAGCGCGAGCGGATATGGCTCATCAGAGGCCCGTTCTGTAACGCCATCTGCCAAATCATCGTTGATGTGGGTCAGGTCCGGCAGAGGGAAATGTTGGCCAATTGCAGCGGATCGTTCAGCAGAAAGTTCAAATGAAGACGGATCAATCGCAAAGACCAATGGGATCTGCGTATCTGACGGACCAACATAATATTCGACTTCATTCACGGTTTCGATTCGTTCGAGTTGATCCAGCAAATAACTTTCGAAAATGTCCGGAGAGGTAATACTTGTTCCATACCACCCGGCCCCGCGGATTGATACAAAGCCCGAGAAATTTAGGTCGCCGGTCCTGCGTTTTCCAATACGAACCAAAAGATAGGGATAAGTCGGCTTCGTCCCGAGCGGCGTTTCACCCGTCTTGGCATAGGTCTCAAAGGCAATGTTCATATCCTCAAGCGCTCCATTATAGAGTCGCCCCAGTTCCTGCATGGCCTCATCCTTGTTTGTACAAGGGGACAGGTCGTTGAAAAAAGAGGGAATGTGGCCAAGTAGATTCAAATCAAAACTCCATAAGTCTAAATAAATTTTTCAGGTCCTATAGGTTTTTCTAGGCAGTAGCCAGCGTAATCATCATCAAATTTAGTCTACAACGGTGACACCCCAACCAACCCCGCAATCGCAATGACAACAGACGCAATCGCTGCACTCATGAAATTTGAAAGGTTCCCGGCGAGAACCGTTTTCAAGCCAAGTTTAGAAATTTCAGTTTTTCGCTCAGGTACGACCGCACTTAACCCGGCTATCAAAATAGCCAATCCACCAAAATTCGCGAACCCACAAAGCGCAAGTGTAATTGCGACTTGCCCTTGCTGGGAAAAATCATCCTTCACGCCTGTAAAATTAAAATAGGCAAGGAATTCGTTGAGGATGACCTTCTCGCCCAAGAACCGTCCCGCGTCTGCAGACTCATTCCACGGCACACCAATCATCCAAGCGACAGGTTGAAACAAAATCGAAAAAATCCCTTCCAACGATAAATCGGGATAACCGAACCAACCACCAATGCCGCCCAATATTCCGTTCAGCAAAGCAATGACCGACAAAACGGCAATCAACAAGGCCATAACCGCCAACATAATCTGCAAGCCCGTCATTGCGCCATTGGTCAAAGCTTCAATTAGCGAGCCCGCGCGGGAGCCCTCAACGGCCTTCGCCTCGGCGCTATCAATATCGAATGGCGTTTCAGTTTCAGGCACGAGGATACGCCCCATCAAAAGACCGCCCGGAGCCGCCATGAGCGCAGCCGTAATCAGGAGTTTCGGATCAATCCCGATCGCGGAGTAAGCCACCAAAACTGTCCCTGCGACCGAAGAAAGCCCAAGGCTCATCATGACGAACAACTGTGCCCGTGTAATCTTCGGCAGATAAGGCAGAACTGTGAGCGGCGCTTCGGCCATACCGACAAAAATATTGGCGGCCGCGCAAGTGGATTCCAGACGGCTCGCGCCCGTGATTTTGCGAACGACGGAACCTATACCGCGAATAATCCAGGTCATGATGCGTAAATGAAAGAGCACCGCAAAAAGCGCCGCGATGAAGATAATGATGGGCAAAATTTGGAAGAAGAAGATGACATTTGTGCCGCCTTTATCGTCGCCCAAATTGCCAAACATGAAGGTCGTGCCCTGCCTGACAAAATCCTGCATTGCCGTGACCCCCGCGGACATGCCGCTGAGGACAACATCCCCCACCGGGGTTAGCAGCGCGAAGATTGCTATAGCAATTTGAAGCGCGAGCGTGCGCGCAGCCAAATCATAGCGGACGGCAGATTTCCTCTCAGAAAACAGCCATGCCACAGCCAGCAAAACGAAAATGCCAATAAGTCCGGTCATGCATTTTTCCCTAGATGAAATCGGTTTTCCCCTACCCAAAGCATGGGTGCAAGGGGTTTAGAGCCTGCGGTGCTGTGGACAAGCAATCAAAGCCGGGCGGACCAAGACCCATCAATAAAAAAGGCGCCCCGAAGGACGCCTTTCTAAATCTATAGCCTAAGGGGCGAATCTTAGAAATCGTAACGGGCACCGAAACGGATTTCATAAGCTGACGCTTGGTTTATGCCAAAAGGTTGACCTTGGTTCACTGTTCCCGGGAACGATGCCCGTTCCAGAACACCCCAGTCGCTGTTGATAAGGTTGGTCAGGTTATCGATAACCATGAACACTTCTGACCGATCTTCTGCACGTAGGCCCGGCAGTTCTTGGCTGATACGCAGGTCAACCTTTGTCCAGCTTGGCGATGTGAACTCGTTCCGCTTTGTGCCTGGAATTAAGATTGCATCATCGTTCCCGATGAAAGGTGTAAAGCGATAAAGATCATTCGCAACACCATTCAGGGTCCGAGAGAAAGGCTGACCGGATTGAGACTGGAAGAATGCCGAAATGTTTGTGTCATAGTCCTTAACAATCCAATCGCTCTTCTTCGCCACTGATGCTGTGAAACGATGCTTTGTATTCCAATTAGAAACCGCAGAAATTTGCTCTTGCGGGTTCAAAAACGCGCGATTGTTGTAGTTCGAGAATGCTACAGAGCTTGTCATTGGCTGGACATCTTTCGCGTCAGAGTAAGCATAGCCGACACGTGCAGACCAACCGCTTTCCCATCTTTTAGATGCACCAATGGATGCCACAAATGCACTGTTCGATTTGTCAGCATTCGTTAGAACAAAACTGTCAATCAGATCACTGCTAAATGTAGGAACAGTTAAGTTATATATTGTTCCATTTTCTTCAACTTCTACAGACCTCGAGCCTGTTTCGACCAAGTCACCGCGTTGGATGATGGCTGTATTTTGGCTGTCAGACCAAAGCAAGTCAGCTTGGAACAACCACTCTCCACCGAAGAGGCTTTCGCCTGTATCGAAGTTAGGTGTAAACGTTGCACCCAAGGAGTATTTCCAATCGGATGGGATTTTGAAGTCCGGGTCGAGATAATTGATTTCGAAATTACGTCCAACACCTGTACCAACGCTAACAAACAAGTCCTGTGGAATAGCGTAGCCCGGACCATTTGGAACTCCATCTTCTGCGGCGACGTAATCCAAATCAAACAGATCAATACCTTGGTTGCGATTTCTGCCATCAATACGAAGTGAATTTCTTGAACGCGCGCCAACTTGTGTGATGTTGTTGGATGAGTAGTTGTTAGACAACCAAACATTCGGGTTACCGCCTGAGTAGCGGCCAGCACCGGCACGGATTTGAAGTGTATCCGTTGCATCAAAGGTAAAACCAAGACGTGGTTGGAATAAGCTTACACCATCAAAGTTTTGTGCGTTTGAGAAACCGTAATCGGCTGTAAAGGCTGGGTTCTCTGTTGGCGTGTCGTCAGATGAATACCAGTCATACCGAGCGCCCAAGATAACTGTCAGAGCGTCAGAAACAG
>CALFWV010000072.1 GCA_937927825.1 uncultured Caulobacterales bacterium
GCGCAAAGCCCGCAAAAGCCGCAGACCGTAATCTTCAACCGTTTCCACCCAATCCGCCCGCACGGGCACGGCGACTTCCGCTGCGCCCGTTGGCGTCGGCGCGCGGTAATCGGCGACAAAATCAATCAGCGTCCAATCTGTCTCATGCCCGACGGCAGAGATGAGCGGGATTTCGGAATTGGCGGCGGCGCGCGCCACGACTTCCTCGTTAAAACACCAGAGGTCTTCCATCGACCCGCCGCCGCGCGCGACGATTAAGACGTCAGGACGCGGAAAATTTCCGCCTTGGTTAAAGCCATTTATCGCGCCCGCAATTTGTTCAGCCGCCTTATCGCCCTGTACGAGGACAGGCCAAACCAGAACGTGGCTCGGGAAACGGTCGGTGATGCGGTGAAGAATATCTCGAATGACAGAACCTGTCGGCGATGTAACAACGCCTATGGTTTTCGGCAGAAACGGCAGCTCAACCTTTCGGGCTTCGTCAAAAAGTCCTTCTTTCGCGAGCATCTTCTTTCGCTTCTCGAACAGCGCCATCAGCGCGCCTGCCCCCGCGAGTTCCATCTTATCAATAATTAGCTGATAGTTTGAGCGCCCGGGATAGGTCGAGAGCTTGCCTTCGCAAATCACTTCCATGCCTTCTTCCGGACGCATGGACAGACGGGACATGACACCTTTCCAGATGATGGAATTGATGACCGCGCGGTCGTCCTTGATGTCAAGGTAACAATGGCCGGACTTCGCAATCGTTGTCCGTCCTAGCTCTCCGCGAACCCGCACATGGCCGTAGGTGTCTTCCACCGTGCGCTTGAGCGATTGGGCGAGTTCGGAGACGGTAAATTCGGGCGTGTTGGTTGTCATAGGAAACGCGTAGCGGATTCGCGGCCTGAAGTCATGACTTTGCGAGCTCGCATCCACATGATAGAGGCCGCGCATGTCCGTAACCACCCTCATAAGCAACCCGCCAACTCCGCCTGCCTCTATGGACGGGAAAGTGCATCTTGTCGGTATGGGCCGCAAAGACATAGCGGCTGAACTGACCCGTATCGGAATCGATCCAAAAAAAGTCCGCATGCGGACAAAGCAAATATTCCATTGGATTTATAATTACGGCGTTACGTCTTTCGACCAAATGACCAATGTCGGAAAACCGCTACGTGCTGAACTGGAAGCTGGTTTCACTCTGGACCGTCCTGAAATCGTCGAGCGCCTGATTTCAGTTGACGGTACGCGGAAATATCTCCTCCGTATGTCACCGGGCGTTGAAGTTGAAAGTGTGTTCATTCCCGATGTATCGAAGACCGGAGCGCTTTGCGTGTCTAGCCAAGTTGGGTGCACGCTGACCTGCACCTTTTGTCATACAGGAACGCAGCGACTTGTTAGGAACCTGACGGCGCGCGAGATTGTCTTGCAGGTCATTATTGCACGTGACGACTTGGGCGAATGGCCAACGACGCAGGAAAACCGAAAACTAACAAATATTGTTTTCATGGGCATGGGAGAGCCGCTTTACAATACTGAAAAGGTCGGCGACGCCCTCGATACAATATGCGACCCGGAAGGCCTCGGGATTGGCCGCCGCCGGATTACTGTGTCGACATCGGGTGTGGTGCCGGAAATCGGTCCCATGGGCGAGCGAACGAAAGCGCAACTGGCGATTTCGCTTCACGCAGCAAATGATGAGCTTCGCACGAAGATAATGCCCATCAATAAAAAATATCCGTTGAAAGACCTGATGCAGGCTTGCCGTGATTATCCGGGTCTGTCCAATTCGCGCCGCATCACCTTTGAATATGTAATGCTCAAAGGTATCAATGACCAACCCTGGCATGCGAAACAACTCATTAAACTTTTACGCGGCATTCCGGCGAAAGTGAACCTTATCCCGTTCAACCCTTGGCCCGGAACTGATTATGAGTGCTCTGATATGGAAACAATCAAAGAATTTTCCGACCTCGTTAATGCCGCCGGATATGCCAGCCCGATCCGTAAAACGCGTGGTCAGGATATTTTTGCAGCTTGCGGTCAACTTAAGAGTGATAGTGAGAAAAAACGCGCGTCGGCCATTCGGAAAGACGCCAAACTTTCGACGTGAAATTCGTCCGAACAGCACAAAAAACTTGCTCTCTCCGCCCGAAACCCTGAAAGGCTGAAGGCGGAGATATTTAGGATTTTAACCTGAATATCGTGGGCACAACGATAGATATATGGATGCCCTTATGCAGCCTGCCTTTGAAAGCCTCGCGGCCGGATTCCCGCAATTGATTTTCTACTTAATCATGGTTGCAGCAATTTATCTGTTGGCAATTTTAGTCTATGTGAAACTGACTCCGCACAAGGAGTTAGAACTGGTTCAAAACGGAAATGTGGCTGCCGCCATTCATCTGTCCAGCTTGGTCATTAGTTTGGCATTGCCCGTCGCGGCCTGCCTTATCAATAAGTTCTCTCTTTTCGACGTGGGCATTTGGACGGCATTCGCATTGCTGCTTCAACTTTTCCTTTTCCGCATGACGGATTATATCATTTTCAGGGGCATGCCGGAGCGGATTGAACGCGACGAAATCGGTCCGACCCTAGTCTTAGCCTCTTTTAAATTCGCAGGATCTCTAATTCTCGCCTTTGCTATCGCAGGTTAGCTCGTGTCTCGACGTCCCAGCGGATACACAAGGAAAAAGAAATCTTGGATATTTCCGGACTGGATTATTTACGGCCTCGTTCTCTCCGCCTTTGTCTGGACCGCCTATGGAGTCGAGCAGGATGTTTTTGTTGCGGACGCCCCAGAGAGCCCCGACCTTGGTCCCATGCTACCGTCTGACTCGCCGCGAGATGAAATAGTTCTCGTCGACGTCGCCCCCTTACAATCCGGTATGGGAACCGCCTTCTCTATCAATGATGATGGTTTATGGCTGACCGCCCGACACGTCGTAGATAGTTGCAAGAGTGTAGGCGTCCGGATTGGCGTAGGACGTATCGTTCCCGTCCAATCCCAAGTCGTTCAAAGTTCGGACTTAGCGGTTTTAGGCTCCGATTGGAAACGCCGCCCCTTACCCGCCGATCTAGATTCCCAGAGACAAATTGGAGAAATCGGGTATTTTTTCGGATTTCCGCAAGGTAAGCCCGGTGAAGTGGTCGGCAGTCTCATCGGACGACACCGTATGAAAGTGCGCGGGCGTTACACAAATGAAGAAGCCATTCTAGCGTGGTCCGAATTAGGTCGCTCCCGAAACTTAAAGGGCTCCCTGGGCGGCCTGTCCGGCGCCCCCGTTCTGGATAAAGACGGCGAAATCATTGGGGTCGTCAGCGCGGAGTCCCCGCGCCGTGGACGTATTTATTCCGTGGCCCCTCGATATTTACGCGGCATCATCACAGAGCCGGGCGAAGGGGTAGAGCCCCTCTCGCTTGAAACCTACGGCGTCGCCGCTGACAAATTAAGGCGGGACAGACGCGTTGCACAGGTGATTTGTCTGGTCGAATAGACCTAAGTTTGATTTAACGACCTCATGAAGGTTCAGACATTCAATGCAAAACATGGGAAAATTTGGCGAACCTTTGTGACGCTATTATTTATCAGCCTTATTGGCGGAAGCTTCTGGGCGATTGATCGATATGTTCCACCTCAACATCTGTTTTGGAAACCACTGGATACCAATCGCCCGCTTGGGTTTGCGTCGAAACAACAACTCCTGGCTTTGAATTTGAAACCCTCTCAAACCTGCATGGATTTAGTGCGAGACACGGCGGGTTTTAAAACAGTGGTTGCAGACCCCAAACGCCCCAAGACGGGTGCGGGCAAGGATATTTGCGGTTGGGACGTGGCCCGTGTCGTTTACGGGACAGAAGACGTCATTTTCGCACCTGGAGAGAGTAATATGCAATGCCCGCTCTCTGTCGCCGTCTTTCTCTGGCAACGCGAAGTCAACACGCTTTCCGAGACGCACTTCGGGCAACCTCTGGCAAAAATTCATCACTACGGGAGTTATTCTTGCCGCCGCCAGCGCGGTAACGGCTCAGGGCAGTGGTCTGAACACGCCTTTGCCAACGCGTGGGACGTGGCGGCTTTTGAACTTGCCGACGGCAGTCTGATACAAATTCTGAGGGATTGGGACGGAGACCGCAAAAAGGCGAACTTCTTACGCGACAGCCGAAAGGCCGCTTGTGGCCTGTTTCGCGTGACATTGTCACCGGACTATAATGAGGCGCACAGAGATCACTTTCATTTGGATATGGGTCCCGGCGGCGCATGCCGATAATAGACTTCTCGGAAAATCACGTTACATTGGTAATATGCACATACTTGCAATCATATTAGGCGTTCTTGGCGCTGGATTTTGGTGGGCTTTACGCCTCTCGGCAAATCGAAAAAATATCGGTGACGCCGCCAATATGGCCCGAGGAGCCGTTATTCAGGCAAAAAATATGCCGCGTCAGCGGCGCTTTCGCAAAGCACATAATAAAGCAGGTTTTGACCTTGTCGAAAGCCCAATCGAGGCCGCAGCCGTCCTCATGATTATGATTGCACGGGCCGGACCAAGTCGCCGGATTGACGGTTCTGAACGCTTGGTGATTGAGGCACAGCTTATGACAAATATGCAAGTTTCAAGCGATGATGCCGACGGGATAATACGCCAAATGGATAGCCTGACACATGATATAGTTCTGCCCGAATCTTCAATCACCCCGATGACAAAAGTTCTGAGGGAATTTATCGGACGCGACGATGCACGGGACCTCGCGGACATGTTAGTCCAAGTCTCGTCGGCAAACGGCGCACCCGACATAAATCAGAAAGAATTTCTGAGGCGATTTCGGGAAGGGTTCGATTTGAATTAAGCGTCCGGCATCAAAACGACTGTTGCGTCTTCGATATGAAATTTGTCGCTCAATCTGGATTTGATGGCATCTGACACAGGCCCAATCACGACCGTTCCATTAATATATGCCGTCAACGTTATGATGGGCCGCTCTTGCGTCAATGACCAGAGCCGAATGTTCTCAACACGTATCAAACCCTCGATATGATTTACGAGCTCCGCTTCGATTTCACCAACATCTAATGCCGTAGGTACGCCTTGGAGTAAGATGTGACCGGAGTCTTTCATAAGGCCCCACGCCGAGCGTAGAATTAATAGGGCAACCAACACTGATAATATCGGATCCGCAATCACCCATCCCGTCGCCAGAATAATCAGCGCCGCAGCAATGGCTGCAACTGAACCCAGCAGATCTCCCAGAACATGAAGAATAGCGCCGCGAATATTCAGATTTTCTTGGTCCGCGCCAAGCAATACCCAAAATACAACGAGATTGACGATCAAACCGGCGATTGCGACCCAGAGCATCGGCCCGGCCAAAATCTCTCCGGGTGTCTGAAGGCGATGAAAAGCTTCCCACACAATCCAAATTGCCACGGCAAAAAGGGTCAATCCGTTGACGAAAGCGACCAATATTGAAATGCGATCATAGCCATAGCTATAGCGCGCATCCGCAGGCCGCATGGCTAAGCGAAATGCGGCCCATGCCATTGAGAGTGCGGCAAAATCGGTGAACATATGTCCGGCATCAGCCAATAAAGCGAGTGATCCCGACAACAACCCGCCCACAACCTCGACCACCATAAATGCGCCCGTGATTATGGCCGCAAGCCCAACTCTCCACCGGTTGGACTCACTAACTTTTGGGGTGTGACAATGCCCCCCAATGCCATGATTATGGCCGTGTGCGTGCCCGTGGTCATGCGAGTCGTGGTCATGGTGCGTGTGGGAGGTCCCGGACATATGCCGTCATCGTGCAAAATAGCCATTCGGGTCAATATCTTTAATTCGTCCTTAGCCTCTTTAGTATAGGGATGCGCGCGTGAAACAGACTGCGAAACATAAATTACCTCAAACGCTCGTTCAGCAGCCTCGGCAGATGAATGAGACCGATTGGGCCGCTTGGGCCAATATGCGAAAAAGCAACCCGGATTTGCGCTCGCCTTATTTCCATCCGGACTACACACGATTACTGGCTAATTTACGCCGGGACGTACGGGTTGTGTGTCAATATAATGAGTATGGGACACCGACCGCATTTTTGCCCATTCAAGGTCAGCGCTTTGCCCGGCCCGTTGGCGCACCCATGAGCGACTATCATGCGATCATCACCCATCAGGAAGAAGTCACATATGACAGCTTACTGTCCGGCACGGGAATTGGGGCTTATCATTATAGTTGCGCGACCGACGTTCAACGCCTGGGTGAACCGCAAATTCTGGCGACAAACCAAACCGCCGCGATGGATATTTTAACGACCGCTGATGACTGGCGCAAAGACCGCGACGGATCTTATCGTCGACATCTAAAATCCAACCGACGCCGCACGCGCAAAGCCGAAGAAGATGTCGGGCCAAAGCGTATTGAGCTGTTCTCGCGCGACATTGATGTCTACGCGTCACTTTTAAAGTGGAAGCGGGAAAAATTTTCCCAAACCGGAAAGTACGACGTCTTGTCGGCGGATTGGACACAAGCTTTAATCCGCACTCTGTGGGAACGCGGAGCTCAGGCCGAGCTGAGATGCGATATGCATGCTCTATATTTTGGTGATCAATTAGCGGCGATAGATTTGGGTTTATCCGATGGAGATGTTTTTCACAGTTGGATGGTCGCCTATAATGATGAGCTTTCAGAATATGCGCCCGGAATTCAACTGCTGGAAGGCCTCATCGATGCAAGCTCCGAAACCGGATATCGCCGCATTGATATGGGCGAAGGCTTGGATGGGTATAAACGGCATTATGCCAGCGCATCACGGGATGTCGTGTCAGGGCTTGTGCCCTTGTCAGGCGCCGCTGGACGCTTGTCTAGCCTTTACGCTGCAACGGAACGCTGGGGCGTTGGCCACCTAAAAGATGCGCCCGGGAAGCTTAGACGCCGATATTCTCAAATCGCAGCCTGTGAAGATAGAACAGGTGGACGCGTCAGGCATATGCTGGCTGCCTTCACATCTTCTGGTCGTAATTAAGTCAAAAATGGCCATCAACCGTTGCGAAACCGCAACAGTTAACTCCCTTTGGGCAAATTCGCGCTTGCACTCTGCAAAATAATCGCAATCAGTAGTGTCTAGCTATCCGGAAAACCGGAAGCCCTTACATCACTCGGGGAGAGTTCTATGAATAAGCTAGCCAGCGCAGGTCTTGCGCTATTATCGACGACCGCCTTGATGTCCGCCTCGACTGCCTTTGCGCAGGACAATAGCGACACATCATTCGGCGAAGATGTCATTATTTCTACAGCGACACGTCGCCCGGAGGCGTTGCAAGATGTTCCGATTGCGGTGACTGTCCTCGCGCCGGAAGTTTTGGAAAAACAGGGTGTGGTCAACATCCAAAATCTGTCAATCGTCGCTCCTAGCTTTGCATCCTCCCAAGCCCAAACCGCATCCGGCACAGTCGTGCTGCGTATTCGCGGTGTCGGCACAACCTCTAACAACATCGGTTTTGAATCCGCCGTCGGCGTCTTTATCGACGGCGCGTATCAGTCGCGTCCGGGTATTGCGCTCGGCGAATTTGTCGATGTCGAACGGGTTGAAGTTCTGCGCGGTCCGCAAGGCACTCTCTTTGGCCGCAACACTTCTGCGGGTGCATTGAACATCACGAATGTTCGTCCGGACCTTTCGGAAGTCGGCGGATTTGTAAACGCGACCTTTGGAAGTTTCGATCACAAAAGCGTTCAAGGCGCGTTCAACGCCCCTATTATTGATGATAAGGTCGCCATCCGCCTGACTGGAGCCTATCGTAATCGGAATGGTCATATCAGCCTGTTTGATCGCAACGGCGACAAATTAGGAAATGCGAACGGGATTGACCAATTTCTCTTGCGTGGTCAGATTGGGTTTGAAGCGGATAATGGCCTTAAAGGCCGCCTCATTGCCGACGCTCAAGAAAGCCGCGCTCCCGTTGGAGCCTCGATTGAGATACAACAGGCCAGTGTAGAAACCGCTGGCTTTTTCGACCGTGTCGGTCTTGGCCAACGCGGCGGTATGGTTGGGCCAGAAGTTGCCATTGGACCGGATGATGATGCGGGAGCACAAGGGGCTGTCGACAGACTTGTCGGCGCGGCAAATTTTCTCCCGGACCCGCATATGGCTCAAACCGGCTTTGTGGCTGAGTTAGAATATCCAGTCGGCGACATTGGAGATTTGATTTATATCGGTTCTCTTCGCAACTATGAAGCGATTGAGAGTTATGACTCCGATTTCTCGGCTTTGGACGTCTTTAACGTCATCGACAGCCCGGTTGAAATTGACACAATGACCCACGAGCTACGCATGCAAGGCTCCGCTATGGACAACCGGTTTAACTGGCTAGTTGGTGCTTATTATTCCGAAGAAGACATCGAACAGAATGTCAACTTTGAGCTGGGCGCAGATTACGGCGAGCTTGTCGGCGCATTATTCGGCGGCGCTTTGGGCCCCAATCCTCTCACACTCCTGACTGGCGTTGACCCTGAAGGTACATCCATCACGCAAAACTACACGCAAGACAGCACAAGTTTCTCAGTGTTCACTCATAACAGCTTTGACGTAACGGACGCGCTCTCGGTGACGTTAGGCCTTCGCTATTCGGATGAAAGCAAGGACGGTAGTTTCACACAGTCTAACGTTGACAACCAGCTTTGTCCGGCGACCTTAAACGCCGTCGCCGGCGGACTCCCGCCAGGCGTTCCGGTCACAAGCGTTTTGGGCCTCGGGTGTTTGGCGTTTCTGGCACCTGCAGATCTGGAACTTTCAGATTCTCCTGTAACAGCTATCTTCGCAACCCCACGTACATTTGATGAGAAATTTGAAGATGATGAACTCATCTACACGGCGAAACTCGGGTATGAAATAGCGCCGTCAGTTTCAACATATGCCAGCTTCACTCATGGCTATAAGTCCGGTGGCTTTAACCTGGACTCAACGGCCGCTTCCCGAACAAGTGTGGCGCCTCCCGGAGACCCGAGCTTTAAATCGGAAACAGTGGATGCCTATGAGATTGGTCTTAAATCCAAACTTCTCGACAACCGTCTCACACTCAATGTCGCAGGCTTCATTCAGAATTTCCAAAACTTCCAAGTTTTGGAATTCACAGGAGCTCAATTCACAACGTTCAACGTACCAAAGGCGGATTCGCAAGGTGTTGAAATCGAAGCAGTTGCCCGCCCGATTGACGGTTTAACACTAAACGGTGCGCTCACACTTCTGGATGCCAGCTATCCTGATGATTGTGCGGGTGATGATACACGGATTAACGTAACCGCGCTTTGTGGGAACGACTTAACCAACGCGCCAAATACCGTAGGTATTCTCGGCGCAGGGTATGAAGGTCACATTTCGGGTGATTTTGGTTTCTTTGTGAATGGTCAAATGCGTTATGAAAGTGATCGCAGGACATCGACACAAGCGGTGGTTCTTAGCACAGGCGCGCCTAATCCATTTGATATTCAACCTTCCAACGTGAAGATAAATGCGCGTCTCGGACTTACCAACGAAGAGTCGGATTATGCGCTGGAACTCTGGGCGACCAACCTCACGGATGAGAAGACCCGCGGCGTAACCTTTAACACGGTTTTCCGCGGAACATCACGTTCAGCCTTCACTCAAGAGCCTCGCATGTATGGCGTGACCTTACGGAAAGGGTTCTAGGCCACATGATAGCATAGGAATTATTCAAGGCGCGGTCTTCGGACTGCGCCTTTTTTGTGTAAGAGACAGAGAATAAAAATAAGGGAAATCCGAATGGTCCGCATTAATCCAGACAAACCGAGCATCAGCACAGCTACGAAACCGGCAGAATTAGACGCGGTTTTAGCCGCACAGCGTAAAGCCTTCAATGCTACCCCAAATCCGAGTTGGGCCTCTCGCAAAGCCAAGTTGGAAACTTTACGCGACCTTATCCTCGGTCATGAGGCTGAGTTTGTAAAAGCCATTAGTGACGATTTTGGTCACCGCGCAGTTGAAGATACACTCATCAGTGAATTTCTAGTTATACAGGGCGGTATTTCTCACGCAATTAAACATACCCCTAAATGGATGAAGACCCGCAAGGCTCCGACCGCTTTGCAATATAAACCAGCGAAGAACATAATCATCCCGCAACCCCTTGGCGTGATTGGCATCATCAGCCCGTGGAACTACCCGCTTCAGCTCGCCATTATGCCGCTGGTGGGCGCGATTGGGGCCGGTAACCGCGCTATGATTAAGCCGAGCGAATATACGCCGCGCATGAGCCAACTCTTGAAAGACGTCTTGGCGAAAGGATTTACGGATGACGAGGTTTTCGTCGCGACGGGCGGTGTTGACGTAGCCTCTGCCTTCTCGGCGCTGACATTTGATCACCTTGTCTTTACAGGGTCAACGAGCGTCGGGCGTATTGTTGGCGAAGCTGCCGGAAAGAATCTTGTCCCCGTCACATTAGAACTTGGCGGGAAGTCTCCTGTTATTATTGATGACAGCGCCAATATGAAGCTAGCGGTGCCACGCATTGCGAATGGGAAATTGTTGAATGCAGGGCAAACTTGTGTTGCGCCGGACTATGTCATTATGCCCGAAGCCAAAATCAACGGCTTTGCCGATGCCATGATTGCCCAGGCCGAAAGCTTTTACCCAACCGTGGCCGGCAATGAGGATTACACCACAATTATTGCCGATGCGCATTACGCGCGACTACAGGACTTGCTGGAAGACGCCGAGAATAAAGGCGCAAAAATACGCACGGCGGGCGATGATGACAAACAACAACTTGCCAAGGAGCGCCGTGTACCCTTGACAGTCGTGACGGATACGACGCCGGATATGAAGATTATGCAGGAAGAAATTTTCGGTCCCCTCTTACCTGTTGTTGCCGCTGAGTCCTTGGACGCTGCGCTTGATACTGTTCAGCAAGGCGAGCGCCCGCTGGCGCTTTATTGGTTTGGTGAAGACAAAACGAAACGGGACAAAGTTCTGCGCGAATCCATTTCGGGCGGTGTTTCGGTCAATGAGACCGCATGGCATGTGGTTCAGGAAGATATTCCATTCGGCGGCGTTGGCCCATCAGGCATGGGCGCCTATCACGGCGAAGCTGGCTTTCGTAGCTTCTCCCATATGAAGGGCGTATTCATCCAGAGTAAATTCAGCCAGGGGAAAAATCTGTTCCCGCCTTACACGGACAAGACCCGGAAAATGATCGGCTTGATGAAAAAGATTTTGTAGGTTTTTCAACGCCCACATTTCGCAAATAAAAAGCCCGCTACGAAGACTCGTAACGGGCTTTTTCTATTTTATTCGACTGGCCTTACCAGATTTTGACACGGTCTTCCGGCGGGATGTACATGGCATCGCCGGGTTGAACGTCAAACGCATCATACCAAGGTTGGAAGTTCCGCACGATACCATTTGCACGGAATTCACCCGGGCTATGCGGTCCATTCTTAATCTGTGCGGAAAGCGCTTCTTCACGCCACTTAATCGCCCAGACCTGCGCCCAGGCCATGAAGAACCGTTGGTCCCCTGTAAATCCGTCAATGACAGGCGCTTCTTTGCCGCCCAATGATTTCCGATAGGCATCATAGGCCATGGTTACGCCGGTCAGATCACCAATATTTTCTCCAAGCCCAAGATTGCCATCAAGTTTTTCGCCGGGAAGCGGTTCGAACTCGCTATACTGATCAGCGAGGGCTTTGGCGCGGACTTCATAGGCCTCTGCATCCGCGGCCGTCCACCAATCCCGCTGGATACCGTCACCATCGGACTTGCGGCCTTGGTCATCAAAACCGTGCCCCATCTCATGACCGATTACTGCGCCGATACCGCCGTAATTGACGGCTGGATCCGCAGCCGGATCAAAGAATGGTGCATCCAAAATGGCGGCCGGAAAAACAATCTCATTGAGAATGGAGTTGTAATAGGCGTTGACAGTTTGCGGCGTCATACCCCATTCGTCCCGATCAATGGGCTGGCCTAGTTGACCAATAGAGTCTTCCCATTCCCATTTTCGTGCAGATTGAATCGTTCCAATCAAATCATCCGCGTCAACGTTCAAGCCATCATAAGTCTCCCATCTATCCGGATAACCGATTTTTGGGTTAAACTTTTTGAGCTTGTACTGAGCCTGTTCTTTGGTCTCGTCGGCCATCCAATCCAAATCATTGATACCGTAATTAAACGAACAGCGGACATTTTCGACTAAAGCGTTCATTTGCGCCTTTGATGCGGGCGGGAAATGCTCTTTCACATAAACCTTACCAACGACCTCACCCAGAGTTCCGTTTACGGCTGAGACAGCGCGTTTCCAACGGGGGCGCTGCTCTTCTTGGCCGCGCAGTATTTTCCCGTAAAATTCAAAACTCGCTTCATCGATCCGATTTGGCAGATAAGCTGCATGTGCGCTCATTAAGCTCACTGTGAGATAGTCTCTCAGAACCTCAACAGGCGTCTCCGCAAAAACATTCGCTGCATTCACGACCGCAGATTTTTCCCGAACGATGACAGTGTTTTGCCCGCCCAGACCTAGCGCGTCCAACATACCGGACCAATCAATGCCCGGTGCCATTTCACCGAGCTCCCCCACACTCATCTTATTATATGTGAGGTCACGATTGCGGGATTTAACACGGTCCCAATGCCCTTCAGCGAGGGCCGTTTCAAAAGCCATGATAGCCGCTGCACGATCAGGCGCATTATCAACACCTGCTTCCGTCAACATGGTTTCGGCTAATTTTTCATATCCAACCAAGATTGCTTGGCCTTTTTCGCTCTCATCGAAATAATAATCGCGGTTTGGTAGCGAGAGACCTGACTGGGTCAAATAGACGATATATTCGTCATTCTGTTTTGCATCGATATAGACATAAGGCGAGACCGGAGCATCTAATCCCAGTCCGGAATCCGCCATGAGATTGAGGATATCAGTTTTTGTTTTGGCTGCGCGAATGCGGTCAATCTCGTCTTGAATAGGCGCCAAGCCCATTTTTTCTATTCGATCTGTATTGAGATAGGCATTATAAAAATCACCAATACGTTTCTCATCTGCACTGGGGCTGTCGCTATTTGCGGCACTTTCGATAATACTACGAACGCGTTTTTCCGCTTGGTCCGCTAAGACGGAAAATGCCCCATAGCGGGATCGATCAGCTGGTATTTCAACATCTTTCAACCAGCCCCCATTCACATATTCATAAAAATTATCGCCGGGCCGAACCGTCGCGTCGATATTCTCCGTTGCGATACCAAAACTGCCCAAAATTGCGGATTGACCGTCACTGGCGAAAGTTTGCGACGCTGCGTTTACAGGATTCTCACAGCCTGCAAGAACGAAATCCGTTCTATCCGAACATCCTGACAAGGCGATAGAGATAACAGCAAAACTGCCCCCCATAATAGATTTAATCGTCATAACTCTCTCTCTCAGTTTCGGTTAGTATTCTGCGGGCGGCTTATTCTGCGGGACTTGGAACAGGCTCTGTTCCAAAAGCCTCGATGGGTTCAATAGGGTCGACCTCATCCGCAATATCCATCCCCTCGAGGGCCAAAATCATGTCAGGATCATATTGAGAACCCAAGGGATCTTGCTTCACACCGGTCCACAACCCTTTGAAGAAGCGCGAAATATCGACGCCAATTCCATAAAGAGCGGGAACCAACATCAATGTCAGGAAGAAATCGAATAAAACACCAAATGCCAAAGCCACGACCATCGGCTTTAAGAACTGACTTTGTGTCGACGTCTCAAACAAGATTGGCGTAATCCCGACAAAGGTTGTTACAGATGTCAAAAGGATAGGGCGGAAGCGCGCCACACACGCATCCAGCATTGCCTGGTATGCCCCCACACCCTTGTCCCGCAACCGATTGACGTAATCAATCAACACGAGGTTATCGTTCACCGCCACGCCTGATGCGGCGAAGAACCCAAACACGCTCATGACTCCAAATGGAACATCCGTAATCAGATTGCCAAAAATCATGCCGATAAAGGCAAAGGGTATGGCAATCATGATTAACAGGGGTTGTGAGTAAGATTTTAAAGCAATCGCAAGCAATCCATACATCATGAATAATATAGCAATGCCGCTGACCATCATTTCTTTCACGAAGGTTGATTGCACCTCATCATCACCGACGTTGACCTTTTCAACATTCGGGTGACGCAATTTCCACTGCGGGAAAAAGTTTTCTTCCAATTGGGCTTTGATTTCGGTTTGCACCTGAGGATCGCCGCGAACGCGTCCACCCGTGTAAGCGACCTGCTTTCGGTCACGCCGCTGAATACGAGATACACCTTCTGCAAACGAAACATCAGCAACGGAGTAGAGGGGAACTTCGACACCGTTTGCGGCTCGAATGCGAAGGTCATTTAAGCTATCAATACTTTCTCGGGCCGCCAGCGGATAGCGCACCATCACGCGCACATCTTCGCCATTGCGCGGCAGACGTTGAACCTCTTGCCCGAAGAAAGCTTGACGCACCTGACGCGTGACGTCCTGCAAGGTAATGCCCAGACTTTCAGCCCCCGGTTTCATCGTGAAGCGAATTTCAGACGCTGAGCTTTCTAAATTATCCCACGTCCCAACAACCCCGTCATAGGTTGCGACTTCCTCTTTCAGATCAAGAATGGCCTCTCGCAAATCATCTTCATTCGTTGATGCCACGGCGTAAAACAGACCGCCCCCGCCGCCAAAATTTCCTTCCGTGAAACCATAATCCACACGGAAAGCATCACTGACGGGGCCGACATATTCTTCGAGTTTGTCCGCAACGGTCCGGGTCGATACATTGTTTCGTTTATCTGTTTCAACGAGTCCCAAGAAGCCTTGGACACCGCGCCCCTCTGTTATAGTGCCGGGGTTTGCAATAATGCCGACGTCGGTACCGAATAGATCTTTGGAGTCCGCATTTAAACGCCTGATGCCGTCTTCTAATTGTTGCCGGACTTGCTCACGGCGTTCAAATGTTGTGCCTTCAGGGAACCGAATGTTCACCTGAATCATATCCCCTTCCACCTCCGGTAAAAACGCCGATGGGGCAATTCCTGACTTCAACAACATGATGGCGGTTATCATTAGCCCCGTAAAAACAGAGACCGTGATATAACGGAAGCGAAGCAGGAGCGCGATTAAAGGCCGGAAAACCTTGCGGGCGAATGTGTTCAAACTCTCTGCCAAACGGTGCTGGAATTTGAGAATCCCTTTAACTTCGGCTGGGTCTACAGGCTTCAAATGCCGCAAATGAGCCGGAAGGATGAAGAACGCTTCGATAAGTGAAAAGATAAGAACGGCAATGACAACCAAACTAATCTGTTCGAACATCGACCGAATTGGACCCGAAAGAAGCATCATGGGGACGAACATCATAATGGTCGTAATCACGGCGAAATAGACAGGCTTTACAACCATATTTGCGCCTGCAACTGCGCCGCGCTCACCCGAAATCCCGTTCTCAACGTGGAAATGAACACTTTCCCCGACGACAATGGCGTCATCAACGACAATGCCAATCACCAAGAGAAAGGCGAAGAGCGAAATCATATTCAGCGTAATTCCGATGGCAGGGGCAATGGCGAGTGCGCCGGCAAACGCCGCGGCAATACCAATGGTCACCCAAATCGCGACTTTTGGACGAAGGAATAACATCAAAATAATAAGGACGAGCGCCATACCCGAAAGGGCATTGCTTGAAATAAGGTCCATCCGACTGTCAAAAACCGTCGAGCCATCGACCCAAATGCTGAAATTCAGATTCGCCGGAAGCGTTTCTTTTATCTCCTCTTCAAACTTTCGAATGGCGTTTCCCGATTTGGTGATGTTCATTTTATCAGGCGAAGAGACCTGAAAAATTGCCGCAGGTTGCCCTCTGTATGAGGCCGCAAATTTATCATCATCAAAACCATCAATGACATTTGCGACATCCCCAACGGTGACTACACCACCATTCGACGCTTGACGCACAATTATCTTTTCAAATTCGGCCTTTGAATCCGCGAGATTTCGGGCCCTTAGCTGTAAGTTACCGCCCGTTGTCTCAACAGTGCCGGCTGACAAATTAACTGAGCTGCCGGAGATTGCCTGACTGACTTGACTGAATGTCAAATTATAACGCCGGAGAGCATCTTCCGAAATTTCAATTGTGACCTGCTCTGGCACCTTAGAAATTTGTTCGGTTAATTGAAGGCCAGGCAATTGCGTGAGTTTCAAACGCAGATCATTTCCGGCTCGCTGGAGCTCCAGACGATCGACCTGCCCATAAAGCGCGAGATACATAATATCGACACGTGCATCCCAACGGAAGACTTGCGGGCGGAAAGAATCCGGAGGCAGGTTCTGTATTCCGTCAACGCGGTTCTTAACCTGGTCGAGCATTTTTTCGTAATCAATTCCGAGTTTTGTTCGCACATTGATTGTCGCCCCGCCCTCGCGCGCCGTGGCTTCGATATAATCAATTCCATCCAGACCATCGATGGCTTCTTCAACCCGCGTGACTATTTGTTCGTTCACATCGCGCGGGGAAGCGCCGTTCCAAGTCACGCTCACGGTCATTCCGTTTACCGTAACGCCGGGAAGAAACTCGCGCTCTAAGTTCAGATACCCAAAAATGCCGGCGACAAACATTGCCACCATGAGCAAGTTTGCCGCGACCGGATTCTTAACGAACCATGCAATTAAACCTCTCATGGCTAGTCCTCTCCCGCCGACGGCTCGTCGGCGTTTGATGCGCCGCTATCAGCGTCTTCATCTTTCGCGGACTTTGTTTCGTCCTCGTCTTTCTTTTTACCCCAACGGCGTTTTTCTTTTTTGTCACCTTCACTCTTTTCAGATGCTTTTTCGGCATCTTGTTCTTTCATCCAATTGGGCTTTGGGGGATCAACCAAAACATTTTCAGGATCATTTACATCCAGAACTTTGAGAGTCATCTCGACGCGGGATCGTTCCATAGGGGATAGGACAACCAATTCACCCGCCTCGACTCCGCTGGTTAAAACGGCGCGCTCGGGCGACGCATCCAAAACCGATACTTTGCGAATTTCGGCCTTTCCGACGTTATCAACAATATACACTTCATCTTGTGGACGCAGACCATCGCGCGGTATGGTGATGACGTCTTCGAACTTTTTGCCGTTTATATCTGCATCAACAAACAAACCAGGTGCCAATGGCACTCCGTCCTCCGACGCACCCGTTCCATATGGATCATAAACTTCGGCAATCGCAAACAGAGCCCGCGTGGCCGTGTCATATGCGGCATCCGTGCGCATAATTCGTCCGTTCCAATGACGAACCTTGCCGGCAACCAACGCATTCAAATCAACTTTTGGCGCACTGTCTCGGCTTTTTGCAAAATATGCCAAAGGGAGATCAAGTTTGGAGAGTTGTGCGTCCGATAAAGGCAGTCGAACCTCAACAACATCTTTCGAAAAGATCCGGCCTAATCGACTCCCGGGAGCAACGAATTGTCCCAAGTCTGACGATTTCGAGCGAACACGTCCCGAGAAAGGTGCCTTCACAGCAGCCCGAGACAAATTTAACTTAGCGGCTTGAAGTTCTGCCTTCGCCGCCTGCAAGGCCGCTCTGGCCTGTGCCTGCTGGGGCTCTCTCAGCGCCAGAGGTGTCGGTTCACCCCGGCCTAATTCAGCATAATCCTCACGGGCGATTTCGCCCTCAGCGACTTCCCGTATTAGGACCTGCTCAGCTTGAGCCACCCCGGCCTCGGCGCGGATGACAGCCACCTTGAAATCGGCATCTTCGATTCGCAGAAGCGTTTCTCCTTTTTTGAAAATACCCCCCTCAATAAAGTTCGGAGAGACATAGATAACTTTACCGCCGACTTCGGGCACCAAGTCAATTTCGATTTGAGGACGCGCCTCGCCTTGCGTGCGGACTTTTAACTGAACATCCTCTATTTTCGCATAATCTGCAATCACGGCGAGCGTATTGAAACTTCGCTTCTTCTCTTTCGGCTTTTTATTCAGAGAAATAAAGACGGATGTGGCGACAACAAATCCCAAGATAATTAAAATCGGCAAGGCGATGACAAGAACCTTCCTTAGAAGTCCGCCTTGTTTTTCTGGGATTGAATAATCCGGAGATGAATTGACCATTTTATTTAACCTTGATCTCTCAAAAAGGCCGGAAGGGCATCAGGAGGAACGTCCCCATAAGCCCCGCCGCCCAATGCGACGTGTAATCTCACACGATTTTGCAAGCGCTCTGCCCGCGCAGAAATAAGTTGACCTTCAGCAGAAATTCTACGTGTCTGCGCGTCAAGCAGCTGTAATATTGTTGCTAAACCCTCTGTATAACGAAGTTCAAGTCGCTTTTCCGCCTCCAAGGCCTCTTCAGCGGACACCCGCAGCGCAGTCTCCCGTTCCTCCAACCTAGCCTCGGCGTCGAGTGCATTTTCGACATCCAGATAGGCCTGCAGCACGGAGCCAACATAGGATTGGAGCTGCTGCTCAAGAACCGCCTCTTGAAGTTCAACATTTGCGCGCAATCGCCCCCCTTGAAATATCGGTGCAGCGAGATTGCCCGCGATATTTGCGACAAGGGCGTCAACATTGAAAAAATCACGTATCGAGCCGCCTCCGGCAGACAGCCCGCTCGTCAGATTCAGACTCGGCAAAAGCGCTTTTCGCGCTAAATCAATTTGGATCCCCTGTGCCGCCAAGCGCTGCTCTGCTGCGATTAGGTCGGGGCGCTGGCTCAGGATATAAGTGGGGGCACCAACCCCTGTGAGCGGTGGGAGCTCAGGCAAATCTACCGCGGCCTGCAATGCTCCAGCCGGATACCGGGTCAAGAGCGTTTCTAACTGCCGAGATAGGGCGGATAATTGCTGCATGCGTGTGGCGTGAGTTGCCTCCGCCCGCGCCAATGAGGACCGCGTTAAACGCACATCCGCACTACTGGAAAGCCCTGATTGAAAACGCCGCATACTACGGCGCAAGGCCCGCTCTTGGGTTTCTATTTCTTCCAGAGATAAATCATCTAATAGTTTCGTCTCAATCAAGCTAAACCAAAGCTGCGCAACTTGTCCGGTAATCGACAGACGCGCGCCCGCGATGTCCGTAGCGGCAGCATCTGAGTCAATTTCGGACGCGTTTATACGATCGGAAATACGGCCCCAAAGGTCGGGCTCCCAACTCGCATTCAACCCGGTCGTGATGCCCGTATTATCCGGTATAAATTCATTAGCGCGCTCCGTCCGGGATAATCCAGCACTTGCAGAAACGCTTGGCAGTCGATCCGCATTACTTATTTTTTCTCGGGCCATCGCCCCGTCCAATCTGGCATAGGCCACGCCAATATCCGTATTTTCGCGTAAAGCCTCATCAACCAGCTCGATTAAGACCGGGTCGGGAAACGCGCGCACCCAATCTGTCGTCGGTAGCGCATCGGGGGCCGGAACAACCCAATCCCGCGGCGGCGGCACATCAGCGAGCGCTCCTGCTTGGGGCGTCACCACGGTCGGTTCAGGCTTAATATCAAAAGAGACACAGCCCGACAGAACAAACATAAGAGCTGAAAGCGAGGATGTTGACCAAAT
>CALFWV010000073.1 GCA_937927825.1 uncultured Caulobacterales bacterium
CAAGATGACGGCCGCAGGCGTGGCCCTGCTGGCAGGCTTGGACGAAGACGCTGTCGATTTCATTCCAACCTATAATGAAGAAGATGAGGAGCCAATGGTTTTGCCCGCCGGCTTCCCGAACCTTCTCGCCAATGGAAGCCAAGGCATTGCCGTGGGTATGGCGACATCCATCCCGCCGCACAACGCAGCCGAGCTTTGCAATGCGGCCTTGCACCTTATCAAAACGCCAAATGCCCGGGTTGAGACGCTGATGAATTACGTCTTAGGTCCAGACCTTCCGACAGGCGGCATTATTGTTGAGCCTAAAGAGTCCATGCTTGAGACCTACAGGACAGGCAAAGGCGGCTTTAAGGTGCGTGCGCGTTGGAACGTCGAAGACACAGGACGCGGCCAATATCAAATCGTCATCACCGAAATTCCGTATCAAGTTCAAAAATCTCGCCTGATTGAGAAACTCGCTGAAATCATCGAGTTGAAAAAATCACCCGGTCTTGCGGATGTGCGAGACGAAAGTGCTGAGGACGTCCGGATTGTTTTGGAGCCCCGGAGCAAGAATATTGATGCCGGTCTTTTGATGGAAAGCCTGTTCAAAATTTCGGAATTAGAGAACCGGGTTAGCTTGAACATGAATGTGCTCGACGCGACGCGCACACCGCGGGTCATGAATTTGCGTGAAGTGCTGCAATCTTGGCTTGACCATCGCCGAGTCGTTCTGCTGCGTCGCTCCAACCAGCGCTTGGCGAAAATCGCGGATCGGTTAGAAGTTCTGGAAGGCTATATGATCGCCTTCCTCAATATTGATGAAGTGATTCGTATCATTCGGTTTGAGGACAAACCAAAACAGTCTTTGATTGAGGCGTTTTCCCTGACCGAACGCCAGGCCGAATCTATCCTGAATATGCGCCTGCGTGCGCTAAACAAATTGCAGGAAATCGAGATTAAGGGCGAGCATGATAAGCTGTCCGCAGAACGTGACGCGCTGAACAAACTTGTCTCAACAGACAGTTTGCAATGGGAGGCTATCGCTGAACAGGTGCGCGAAGTCCGAGATATTTATGGACCAAAGACAGAACTGGGCGCGCGCCGGACGAGTTTCGATGTGGCCCCTGACATTGATATTGATTTGTCGACCGCCTTTATCACTAAGGAACCCATCACGGTTGTGATGTCCGAGAAGGGGTGGATACGCGCTATGAAGGGCAAGATGGATGACTTCTCCGGTTTGAAATTCAAGGAAGGCGACAAGCTCGCTTTCGCTGTCGCGGCCGAGACGACGGATAAAATTATTGTCTTTGCTACGAATGGTAAGTTCTACACGCTCGGTGCAGATAAATTACCGGGCGGACGCGGAAATGGTGAACCCATTCGATTGTTGGTTGATATGGAAAATGATCACAGCCCCATCGGCATGTTCGTGCATAATCCGGACCGAGACCTCATCGTCGCGAGCACGGATGGCTATGGATTCCGAGTTTCAGAAGCCGATATCATCGCCAGTACGCGCGGCGGTCGTAAGACATTGAACGTCAAAGGCGACGCAGAAGCCCTACGTGTTATTGAGGTCAAAGGTGATAAGATTGCGACAATTGGCGAAAATCGTAAGATCCTGATTTTTGATGTGGAAGACCTTCCGGTGATGACTCGCGGGAAGGGGGTTCGGTTGCAGAAGTTTAAAGATGGTGGTTTGTCAGATGTGACGACATTTAAGGCCGAAGACGGATTGACCTTCCTTGATACTGCTGGTCGCAGGAATGAAGTGTCGGAGTGGAACCTGCTCGAAGGCAAACGCGCTCAAGCGGGCCGAATGGCGCCGCGCGGGTTTTCTCGGAAATCGAGTTTTGATCCGACCAAGGAGTTATAGGCGCGAAACCGCCGAACCGTTTCAATTCGAGTTTTGCGAAAACAACGACGCGGGACAACAATCATATGATGTTGACTTGTTTTGGTGTCTTTGTGTCGTTTTGTTCGTCTCTCAGTTTAGAATTAGAACGGATGGTCGAGTGGGTGACGACGACAATTTGACTGCCAATCAAACTTCAAGGAACCGAACCGTGAAACGGGTTCGGCGCTACACTGCAATCGACTTACAGGGTCGATTGCGGGCGTTAAGCGTGCACGTGACTGTCCTGTGACAGAAGACAAGATAAATATGACCCACAAAACCCAAAGTGAGGATTTACGGTTGGCACCGAAGTTTCCTCTGGTTTTTTTGTCAGGCTCACAACGCCCGACAAATCTGCACCATAATCTCAGTGATGGTGCTATCACCCCGACCTTCATCCAATAAAAAACCCGACACGAGGCCGGGTCGAAAAACCTTTATATTTCGGGGTTTACGCTGATTTCTTAGCGGTTTTAATTGATGTTGGCGTAGAGGATTTCCGGGTGCATTTTCCATCAAAGAAGGCGCCATTAGCAATCATGAGTTGATCCTGAATAAGATCAGCCTGAACATTAGCCGTATCGGCCAGTTCAACAACATTGGCTTCAACCTTGCCTGACACTTTTCCGCGGATATTCACATTTTGAGCGTTAATTTTTCCATTTACGGCGCCTTGTTCACCAATCGTGACAGTTCCTGCGGTGACGTTTCCATCTAGACGCCCGTCAATTTGGACATCACCGTCGGTCTTAATGTCACCAGTAATGACGATGTCGCGCCCCAGTATGGAGGGGGCAGCGGATGAGGTCATGCGGGGGGCAGCAGCAGCAGACGGAGCTTTCGTCGTGGAGGGCGTTCCGGATGGGCTGTTGGTTTTATTGAACATAGAGTCCTGCTTTCAAAAACTTGGTCGGGTCATACGCGCGACCCTGAAAATGTACCTCATAGTGAAGATGGGTCGCCGTACTTCGGCCAGTTGATCCCATTCCACCGATTTTAAAGCCCTTATCTACTTTTTGTCCGCGTTTGACAAATGTCTTATGAAGATGAGCATAGCGGGTTTTAAATCCGTGGCCATGATCAATCTCTACAACGCGGCCATATGTGCCACGTCGGCCAACATAGGAAACGACGCCTCCGGCGGTTGCCACAATTGGGGATGAGCGTTGGCCGCCGAAATCAAGCCCATGATGCATTGTTGGGCGCTTTGTGAAGGGATCTTGGCGGAGACCAAAGCTGGATGTTTGATAGGTTTCTGTTCCAACAGGATGTCCGACGGGAAGCGATTCTATGGCATCGTCCAAAGCTTGGACTTCGGCGGCGCGCGCCTGAATGGCAGAAACGCGGGAGACAAACCCGTTGTCGTCGGTCAAATTTTCGCCGACAGGTATGAACGGACCGCCTTTCCCTTGTGGCGCGGCCTGTAGGATCGTTTCGATATCCATGTCCGTCGCTTGTATGAGGGCGCGGTTGCGCTCAATTTTGTCCAAGGTTTCTCGCTCTGCGGAAATGAGGAAGACGTCTTGTTTCGCACCCATTGTATTCAAAGAGTTGTCGAAATCCAAACCTGTCGTCAGGGATGCGGTTTTGATTACGTCCCGCCGCGATTCTCTGGGCGTTGTATCGCGGGCGGTTGGAGCCATCAAAACCCGGTCTGTTGCGTATTCTATTTTCGGGGCCGTCGTTATTGCGACGGCGCTCGTTTGTGTTCCCATAATTTGCGACAGCGTCTGATGTTTCTGTTCCAACTCGCGCGCCATCGTTTCGAAATTTGTGCGTTGTTCCGCGAGCATCAAGCGCGTATTTTCTTCCTTGGCTTTCAGGTCCGCGACCATCCGTTCATAATTCGCCTTTTGATGCTGCATTTCTTGTCCGGACGTGCGGAGAGGGTTGTTGCCGATCAAAAGATTAAGCATCGTCCAAAGACACAAAAGTGCCATCGCGGATAACAGCGTCACGACACCGAGCTGGAGCTTGGTTGTCAAAATGTAATATTTGACCTCGCCGCCTGAGCGCAGGTAAATTTGGCGCTCTGGAAAATGGCGTAGGATATGCGAACGCATATCGCTCATCACGTCGTTAATCATAGTTTCCCGAACACTTTAAAATCCCCCCGAACGTATTAATCATAGCTGCACCTGTCGCTTCAAGGGTGATTGGGTGCCTTTACGGTTAAATTTAGCTTAATATTGCAGTCTGCGTGCCAGTTTATGTGCGATTTGAGGTTAAATTTCCGCTAAGGGTTCATAATAGGCTCGAGAAAGGCCGGCCAAGGTCCGGGCCTTTTCATTAAATGGTGACTTCACCTGACCTTTGAAGTGAGCTTTGACCAAATCATGAAAGTAAGATTCGGGTGATTCTGGCTGTTGGGCCGCCAGATATTTGAACCACCGGGCGCCGATAGCAACGTGACCGATTTCTTCTAAATAGATGATCTCTAAAACAGCAACGCTCTCTTTGTCTCCAACGCTTTTCAACCGCTCTATCATGCCGGGGGTCACATCTAATCCTCTTGCCTCTAGGACCAGCGGGGCGATGGCGATGCGCGCGGAGAAATTTTCTCGCGTGGTCCGCGCGGCCTCCCACAACCCATTGTGTGCGGGATGATCCCCATATTTGAGGCCGAGCTTTTCCATCCGATCCGCGAGCAGATTGAAATGACGGGCCTCATCATCGCAGACGGACGTCCAATCCGTGATGAAATCCGCTTTATCCTCCGGCGCTATTGCGGGATGCGACGCAAAGCGGGCAATCATATCTGCGGCCAAATCTATCGCATTCAGCTCAATATGCGCCACGGCGTGTAAAAGCGCCCCACGCCCCGCGGGCGTACCCAACCGTCGGCGCGGCACCTGTGTTGGCGGGACCAGGTCCGGTTTAACCGGGCGAGCCGGTTGATTGGGCAGGAGGCCCGCCGAAACGCCTATCTCCCCGGTTTCCTGCCAGATCTTGCGCATGTTACGCGCGCCGCGCGCTTTCGCTCTCGGATTAGCGGTCAATAAGACGTTACGGGCGTTGGCCAAAACGCCCATGCTTAACACACATGTGTACGGAGCGTTTCTAACACAGCATCAACATGCCCTTTGACGCGGACTTTCGGCCAGACCTCTAAAATTCTTCCATCGGGTCCAATCAGGAATGTTGCCCGCTGAATACCCATGTAGGTCTTACCATACATGCTTTTCTCAACCCAAACGCCATAGTCTTCCGTGACTTGGCCCTCGATATCTGCGCCTAAAAGGATGCCGAGGTCTTTCTTAGCGATAAAGTTGTCATGCTTTTTCACGCTATCCCGCGATACACCGATGATTTCGGCATTGAGCTCCGCAAAGGCAGATTTTTGGGCCGTAAAGTTTAAGGCTTCGGTTGTGCACCCCGGCGTGTTGTCCTTAGGGTAAAAATAGAGCACCAAATATTTTCCGACATAATCGGATAGGCTTAATGTTCCGCTGTCGCTGCTACCTGGCATGGAAAACTCCGGGGCCGCATCGCCTGATTTCAATTCTGTTAATTTTACGGGCATCGTGACTCTCGCTCTCTAGAAATATGATGTCATGTTAATGGCTGTATTTATAGATTTATACGGTTCAGGCCTATAGGTCGTGCTTAGATTATGGATTCAAAACTTAACATGGATACGGGCGAGCCCGATTTGCCGCACGGTGATTCACCCGCTGAACCGCAATTGGGGAGGCGCTACGTTTTTTGGCGAGATAAAGGCGTCGCAGAACCAGGCGAAAAACAACCATCCGCCTTCTCCAGAGTTGTATATCAGATCGACCGTATTTTTGGCGAGCTGACGGCAATTATTCTTGGACTCGCCTTTGTTGCGCTTTGGACAGCGAGTTCGGTTTTGGATAAACAGTCTACGGATTTGACGGCTCTGCGTCCCAATATAAAAATATGGTTCGCAGACGCCTTTAACGGGCAGGATACAGAGTTTGGTCGGTTAGAGCTCGCTTGGCGTCCCGCGGACAATGATTTCGTTGTGACAATTGAGGATGCTGAAGTTCGCGGCGCTGACGGGAAGGTTCTCGAGCGGTTCAACCTTATTCGGACAACATTTGCGCCAAATGCAGATTTGCAGTCCCGCCCGAGACTTGTAGATGCTCAAATCAGGGGCGGTGTTCTGACCTATTACGAAGATTCAAATGGCCATGTCACGGCAGGTTTAGGTCCGCCCGATACGGTTGGGCGCGTGGGTCCGGTATACCGCAGCGAGGAGACCCAAGCACCAATTTTTGACATTAGGTCAGCTTTACAAGACTTTGAATCTATACAAATTGCTGACGCAACAATATATGTTCGGAATGAGATTTCGGGCATTAATTTAAAGTCGGATGTGCACCTGTTGAGGGCCAGTTTCTCTGAGATAGGAGATCTGATTCTCGCGGCAAATGGGACTGTCGATCAAACATCTTCGCCCATGCCTTTTAATCTATCAACGATCTCGGACATCGACCTGCAAACTATGAAGTTGAAACTGGATGTCACAGGCGCGCGGCTTGACGAAATTGCACCGAAAAAGGGCCGGTTTTGGGAATTTCAAGGCTTGGCAGCTCCGGTGGATCTCTCTGCAGAGGTAGACTTTTCTAGGCAAAACGGGCTGAAGGCGGCCTCGGTTGACGTGAATATATCGGATGGAGAATTCACATTGCTACGGGAATCGACGCCTAGGAGCTTTCCACTGCAAAGCCTCATTATTAAAGCGTCACTCGCGCCCGGTAATGAAAGGATGGATGTAAAAGCGCTCGATTTGAGGGCCCCAAGCTTGTCTTTTCAGAGTTCAGGCTTCCTGACGGAGCTGGGGAATCTAAGTGACGGCGATGAGAATAGTTCGCCCGTTTTCGATCTCTCATTTCGTAATTTGCGCGCCGATATGACACCGCTCTTTCCCGTCGAAACAAAGGTCAAAGGCCTGAAGTTAAAAGGGCAGGCTGACTTTGACAGCCGAACGGTCGAGATTTCCAGCGGGCGTTTAGACGTCTTTGATACCATTCATGCCTTTGATGGCGCGCTGGCGTTAAAAGATAATAATGAACTGAAATCGGCAAGATTGAATACGGTGATGTCAGGTATTTTGAAGCCTGATCAGTTTTTATCTCTTTGGCCCGTAAAAAGTTTCGAAGGGGCGCGGGGCTGGATTGAGGGGGCCGTTGTCGAGTCGAATATAGCTAAATTTGAGGGAGAAGTTAATTTTGATGAGGAGTTTTTTGAAACGCGGGCGCTAACGCCTGAGCGGTTAAATTTACGGTGGGCTGGCAGTGAGTCGTCCATTCGTTATTTACCGTCTCTTCCCCTCGCCACGGGCGCTTCGGGTTATGGTCAGATTTTAGGTAACCGCCTCAGCGTTACAATAGAGCAAGGCCAAGTGGACGGTATAACGTTGACAGGCGGAACCGTTGAAATCCCCGCGCTGCGTCCAAAAAATGGTGACATCATCATCAATATGAATGGAACAGGCTCCGTGTCTGAGTTTATGCGACTTGGGGATTTCCCGCCGTTTAAAATCGCCAGCCGTTATAATGTTGACCCTATTGGGTTGGAAGGTCAGGGCGACGCGCAGGTGACCGTCAGACGTGCACTGACGCCATTCTTACCTGCAGATCAAATTGAATATCAAATCAAAGGTGATTTCACTGGTGCAAGCGCGCCTTTTGAGCTTGGCCAATTTAGAATTACGAACGGCACGGTGTCCCTTGATGCCAATAAGGAGCGTGTGGTGATGACTGGCCCGATCAACATTGGTCCCTGGCGCGCCGATATGCGGTGGTTAGAAACATTTGGCGCGAATGCGCCCCTGACAGAATATGGCGTTTCAGGAATAGTCAACGCGGATGTATTGGATGAATTAGGTCTGGGCTCTCGAACCTGGTTTGATGGGAGCGCGGCTGTTCAAATAGATGCGACGGGGAGGGGTATGGATATTGCGACAGCCAATCTGGCGGTCGATTTGTCGAATTCCGAGCTATCGGTTGAGCGGATTTGGATGAAGCCTCAAGGTGAGCCCGCCGCATTGACCGGGGTGCTTTCGCGCGGGGCTGATGGAAGTTATATTATTGACAACGCTCGACTGACCGGAACGGGGGTGGACATTGGCGGTCGAGTCAGTTTGGACCCTGATCACAAATTACGTCAAATTGAACTGTCGAACATGTCTGTATCGGCCTTGATTGACGGTGCCGTTAAGATCACGCCCGACAGAATTGCGGGACAATTAGATGTAGAGATGGACGCAAGCTTTCTCGATGTTAGCCCGTGGACGGAAGATTTGTTCGCGACACGCCAAAGTAATTTAGATGTACCGCTGACCCTAACGGGCCGTGTTTCAAGTTTAATTTTGGATGAAGATTACCCGGTCACCAATTCCGAGCTTTATTTCTCTCATACGGGGGAGGTCATTGAGACAGCCCGTTTGGAGGCCTTATCCGATGGGGAGCCTTTGAAGTTGGAGTTGTCGACACGAGAGGACCGAAAGCGGCAATTGGTCGTCAATATTCCGGATGCGTCCAAGGCGGTCTCTGCCTTTTTGGGATTAGGAAATACCACAGGCGGAAAGTTAGAGGTCACGGCGAACCTACCCGCTGCTGGGGAAGACGGAGCCTATGTGGGCACGGCCGATATGCGTGATTTCAAACTCAATGAAGCGCCGGCATTGGCGCAATTGCTCTCGCTGGCGTCGCTGACCGGGCTGGCCGATACACTGACCGGCGGGAGTATGCAATTTGAGCGGTTCAACTTGCCTTTCACCATGCTGGGGGATGATATCGCCATTCGGGATGCACGGTTATATGGACCGGCTTTGGGTATGACCGGCAATGGCGATATTGATCTGGACCTTCGTGTCGTGGACTTTGATGGGACCCTCGTTCCGGCGTATACAGCGAACTCAATTCTGGGTGATATTCCGCTGCTTGGTGAGTTGTTTTCTGACGAAAAGGGTGAAGGTTTCCTGGCGTTGACCTACACGGTGAGCGGCCCGTTTGAGAAAACACAAATTGCTGTGAACCCTCTCTCTGCTCTGACGCCGGGCTTCTTGCGCGGGATATTTAAACGCGATCGGTCAGACGCGGATGATGCTATGCGGGACGCGATTGAGGACGTTCAGCCCCCGCTTAAAGAGACTCCTTAGGCGCCTGTTTAAGCGTCAGTGACGTTCAACAGGGCGTGCTTTTTTTTGCCGACCGAAATTTTTACGACACCGTCAATGATGTCCGCGTCCGAGAGGGTCCGTTCATGCGTTGTGACCTTCTCGTCATTCAACTTCAAAGCTCCGGCTTTTATGTGACGTCGTGCCTCGCCATTTGATCCGGCTAGATTGACCTTTGTTGCCGCCGATAAAATTCCCATGCCTGTTAGCTCTACGGAAGTCACGTCAACGGATGGCAGGCCCGCAGCTGTTTGCCCCGACACAAAGGTCTGTTGTGCGGTGGTTTCTGATGTCTTGGCGGCCTCTTGGCCGTGGAGTAGGGCTGTTGCCGCATTTGCGAGAGCGATTTTGGCGGTATTAATATCGGCGCCTTCGAGAGCCTCTAAACGCATCACTTCAGACTCGGTCATGTCCGTGAAAAGACGTAAGAATTTTCCGACATCGGCATCTTCAGTATTTCGCCAAAATTGCCAATATTCATAAGGGCTTCGCGTGAAGTCTTTCCCC
>CALFWV010000074.1 GCA_937927825.1 uncultured Caulobacterales bacterium
ATGGTCACAGGCACGCCCAAGGCCTGCATGGCGCCAATACCAAGCATATCTACAACCAGGTTGTTATATCCAAAACTTGATCCACGTTCGCATAAAATGACATCAAGGTCTGGGGCAACTTCGCCGATTTTGGAGATAATATTTTTCGTATCCCAAGGTGCAAGGAACTGTGCTTTTTTAACATGCAGCACCCCGCCGGCCGCTTGGGTTGCTTTGGCCATAGAGACGACTAAATCCGTTTGGCGGCAAAGAAAGGCGGGCAATTGCACAATCTCTGCGACCTCCGCTACACGCGTCGATTGTTCCGGTGTATGGACATCCGTGCAAATCGGGACATTCAACTCGGACTTCACACGCTCCAACATTGCAAGCCCGGCATCTAGCCCCGGACCGCGATAAGATTGAATAGAAGACCGGTTGGCTTTGTCGAAACTCGCCTTGAACGCATAAGGCAAACCCAGTTGTCCGCAAATCTGCTTCAACTCGGTGCCAATTTCCAATGCCAAGCCGACATCTTCGAGTACATTCAACCCGGCAATAACCGCCAGAGGCGCGCTGCCCCCAATAGACCAAGATCCGTTTTGAAGCGTAACCATTTCGACCCTCATTAAACCGACCTGACCATGTCACCATGGGTCATAAAAAGAAAGCCGTTAGAGAAAATTCCTCCTCTCGGACGAGCGACTTCGTTTCAAGGCAGAGCCACAGGTCGTAAATGCGAACAGTCCCTAATCGAAAACAACAGTCCGGTTGCCGTTTAACAAAACTCTGTCTTCCAATAAATATGTGACTGCACGCGAGAGAACCCGTTGTTCAATGCCTCGGCCTTTACGCACAAGATCTTTAGGTCTGTCGACGTGTGAAATCTGTTCAACATCTTGAACAATAATCGGACCTTCGTCGAGGTCGGCTGTAACGAAATGCGCTGTTGCACCAATCATTTTGACACCCCGTCGATAAGCTTGGTGATATGGTTTCGCCCCTTTGAACCCCGGCAGAAAACTATGGTGAATATTTACACATCGCCCAGTCAAAAATCCCGCGAAATCATTTGACAGAATTTGCATATATCGCGCGAGTACGACCAACTCGGTGTTTGTTGTTTCTATAAGATTTCGGATTTGGGCTTCCTGCTGCGGCTTGGTTTCTTTTGTAATGGGGAGGTGGTGGTAAGGTATGTCGCCGAAATTCTTTATATTAAGGGCAGATTTCGGATGGTTGGAGACAATGCCCACGACCGTCATATCCAACTCTCCAATTCGCATGCGGTAAAGCAAATCGCCCAGACAGTGATCAAATTTGGAAACCAGAATGAGAACCCGTTTTTTCTCTCGGCGATCCGTCAGAGTCCAATCCAGGGCAAGCGCTTCAGCCAATGCTTCCAGGTTCGAATGAAACGAGTCGGGAATTGCATGTTCGGAGTCAAAGCCGAACACGACCCGCATAAAAAATTGGTTCCGAGCACTATCATGATGTTGCTGCGCGCTTAGGATGTTCGCGTCATGACGGAAGAGCAGCCCACTCACCTGTGCCACAATACCCGGCTGATCGGGACAAGAGAATGTCAATCGAAATGTCGGTTTATCGGTCATGAAGCGGACATCACATATTTCGCAGTCAAAAGACAAATATTTTAAAGAAGACACCCGATAATTTCTGGCGGAAACCTCGTTTTTCAAGCGACATCTTCAACTAAATCCTCACTTCGAAATTTGCGCCTAGCTTAAGAAGCGATTTTCAATTCAAGGAGATAATGATGAACGCATCCACAACCCCGCGGCTGAACCTGCCCTTTTTACAAGCAGGTCAGGCCCTTAAAAATATTACACATAACGAAGCCCTGCAAAGATTGGACACCGGTCTTTATCTGTCCTGTGACGATATGAATGCCAATACCCTGCCCCCGACTGCGGAGGCGGGCACCGCGATTATTCTTTCTGACACGCCGGAAGCAAATTTTTCAAACCGCATGGGCCAAATTGCCGTCTTCGTGAATGGAAGTTGGGCTTGGTTTTCGCCAACCCCCGGATGGACTATCTGGGACAATATGGGCCAGACTTTACGCGTCTTTAACGGCGAAGATTGGGTCCGTCCTACGCCCGATACCCTGCCGGAAAATTTACCTTACCTTGGACTGAATACCTCCGCCACGCCGGCGCAGCGTTTCGCGGTGGCAAGCGAAACAAGTCTCTTTAACCACGACGGGAACAGCCATCGCCTCACGCTCAATCGCGCAGCTAAAACAGACACTGCCAGCCTTGTTTTCCAGACCGAGTTTGAAGGAGAAGCCGAAATCGGGCTCACCGGCACGAACGGGTTTTCACTAAAAACAAGCCCCGACGGCCTTACCTTTTCAGACAGATTGACCGCACCGGACAGTTTTTCTGGTATTAAATCTCCGGCATTTGGGTCGGTGCGGGTCAGCATTGACAATGACGCGGCCGACCTCATTCCAACGCCTGCGACAGGGGGCTTAGTTGCCTTTACAGTCGTGAGTGACAATGGATTCCCGCAAATCAGTCGCTCTGGCTTATTTGCCTATGACACGGGGCCAACCCCAGCTCTGGTTAATCTCGCGGCCACTTCTCGTGTCGAAAATCATGGGTCTACCCCGCTCACCGGAACAACTGGCGCCGAAGGCAATATAGGGATTAGCGCCGTTGACGGCGGGCTATATTTTGAAAACAGAATTGCAGGCTCTCGAGACATCAGCCTTGTGTTCCTGTGCTGAAGGGGAGCAAATCGGTCTACCACGGCTGCGGCGTAATACGGGTCCCACCGAGCCGCGCTGTCGCGCCGGCATGACACGATAGATAAACAATTTGAATTGGCATTTCGCCTGAGCTGACTAACCCCAACACGTCAAACATAGCGTCCCGCCGAGCATCATCCGCATAAACCAGTGCGTCATCTAAAATGACAGGCGCACTGGCACCGCTACGCGCGAGAAGACGCGCATATGCGAGCCGCGTTAAAATTGCGAATTGCTCTTGCGTCCCGCCGGAGAGTTGTCCGATTTTTTCAAGTTTCCCATCTCGAAGAACCGTGTCGACACCGAGGCTATCGCCAAGTTCGGCTTGCGCGCCGGGAATAACGCGCGAGAGCAGCGGCGCTAATTCCTCCGTTACCGGCGCAGTATAGGCATCGCGCAACCGCGTTTGCGTTTCGACCAAGGTATCGCGCAGCAAAACCCGCACATCTTTGGCTCTCAATTGCCGGGCAAGCGTCTCCTTTTGGGTCTCCAACCGTGCGGATAAAGAGCCGACGACCGCGTCGGCGTCACCGCCTTCGAAAGCCGCATCCCGGCGGGCTTGCAAACCTGCAGCTTTTGTCTTGAGGTCTTCCAATCTTTGTCGATTTTGCCCCGCAACCTGCTCCAAACGCGCGAGGCGAGCTGTCAACATGTCCAAAGGATGTTCCGGAGCCGTCGTTTTGAACGCCTCAACTTGAGCAGCTAAGGCGCGAGCCTCTGCGTCCGCTTTCAATGTTTCGCCCGCTAGGGTCTGGGTGAGGACTTGGCGTTCATCCTTGTCATCCGGCAGGGTCAAACCGCTCAACCTCTCTCGGAGGCGCACCTGTTCTGTTTCGGATTTTGCCAGAGATTGACGCGCCGCACTGAGGGCCTCTTCAACCACGTCCAATTTGGCCCGTTCCGTTCGCAACGCTGCTAAAACATCGATGTCATCTACCGCGCCTAATTCCGCCTGCGTGTCTTCCAAGACCTCCGCCAGTTGACGAGATTCGGTTTCGCCCTCACTGAGTTTATTTTCAATCGCCGCGCGGCCTTCCGGTGCCAGACGTCCTATATCTGTGGTTACCTGTTTCCGTGCTTCCTCTAAGGCTTGTCTTTGATCTGCAAAACGCGACGCGTCCACCGTATCTGAAACCGTCAGCCGATCCAAAAGTGCCGAATGAGCTTGGCGCGCCAGATCAAGGCTACCCTTAGCCGCTCGCAAACGGCTGTCATCGCTCCGCAATGTGCCGATGCCGTCCACAGAGAGTACAGCCCCGCCGGGTAATTCGCCGGACCCTGTTTGCAAAGGCTCTCCATCCAAAGTTATCTTACCGCGCCCTTCGGCAGAAATTTCGAGATAGAGATATGTAGAAAATGCCGCAATTTCAGTTTCACATTGCCGAACCTCATTCGCGGCGCGGCGCAGCGCCTCGACATCTGCGCGGCTCACATTTGGGAGATCCGAGATTTGATCCGTCAGTTTACTTTGCTCATCTTCCAGCGCGCTGAGTTGTTCCGCAAGGCCCCGCAAATGCTGCATATCTTTTTGTAACACCTCAAGTCTCTGGGTACCGCGGGACAGTGCCTCTCTGCGCGCTTGTGTCCGGATGAGGTCTTCTCGGCGGCGGTCTAGCTCATCCACCTTTTGGCGAATGTCCGCACGTCGGGACGCCATAGATTCTAGCTCTGCCGCCTTCGTTTGATGCGCTGTTTGAGCGGACGCGAGTTTAGCGACAGTTTCATCATATGCGACGAGGGCCGCAATATGGCCTTGCTGTCTATCTTCCGCACGCTCAGCCGTTGCAATGGCTTGGGCATGTTGTGCCTCTAACAGCGCGAGGGCATCGGCAAACCTGCGGGCCGCTGTCATCGCCTCCCTAGTTTTTTCTATTTGCTTCGCGAGGTTTTCATCATCGGCTTCCTGGCTCAACCGTTTAGTTTCATCCTTTACCTGGCTAAGCTCAACCCCAATTGACGTTGTTAAATCGCGGAGTCGTTTAGCCTCGTTTAATTCGGCCTGGGTGACCTCCACGGCATCCCGCGCATTTTTTAACGGACCGCCTTTTTTCTCTTGCCCGCGCGGCGTGAGAACCTGCGCCAACTCGGACTCGACCCGCGTGAGATAATCCCGCGCGCGCTCCCCGCCTATCAATGTTCCCAGTTCACCTTCCAGACGCGATGCAATTTGGCCATTATCCGTGATGCCGTCCATGGAGGTGCCTTGACGCACCCAAAGCAATCCGGACGGCCCGCCTTCAAACCTATCCGACCGCAGGAGTTTCGCGAGCGCTTCTTCTGCGGCACGGTCAATGGCGAGGACTTCTCCTGTTCGTGCATCCTGTAAACGGGCACTTTTAGATTTTAGGAACCGTTTGGTGAAGCGGTAATCTCTGCCTTCGCTAGAGAATGTAATCTCACCTTCGGGGGCCTCGTCGGAATTTGCCGTGCGCAAGGCTTTGATGTGCTTGTCCGTGCTCGAAAAAGGTTTGAAGAGCATCATTTCCAAGGCTTTCAAAACGGTAGATTTACCAAATTCATTCGTCTCGCAAACCACATTCAAACCCCGCGTAAAGCCGTCAAGCTTTACCCCAGCTGGCCCGAACGGGCCGACATTGCGGAAACTGATGGACTTTAGTCTCATGCAGTCTCACCCGCATAGCGAAATAAAAGCCGTAAAGCTTCGGAGGCAATCTGGCGGTCTTCCCGAGACAAATCAGAATCTTCAGATTTTGCGGCGAGACTTTCTGCAGCCTCTTTGACTGAGCCTTGTGCATCAAGCGATTCAATGTCCTCTGCCACGACAACCAAGCGGACTGTATTGGCACCCCGCACATCAAATGACGCGCACTCCCCTCTCATTTCGTCTGAGAATGTCTCAAATTTAGTCCAATCTTCAACGGTCATTTCACCTGAAATATCTAATCGAACATGAGTCTGGCGCAAAGGGTGTCCGGTTTGCAGCGCGCGCCGCAAATCCGTTATTTTGGCATCAAGACTGCCGGGCGCGACATCCATTTGTATCAGCGGCCAATCATAATTAGCCGTCCGAATTACGTCGACGTTTGGATCCTCGCCTTTATTCAACGTAACCGCGAGCACCTGTCCGCGTGCGCCGGATTTATGGCGATCCGGTTCCGGCGTACCGGGATAAAAAACACGCTTTGAAATTTCCGCATAAGCATGCCAATCGCCAAGGGCGAGATAGTCCAATCTCGAAATTTCGGCCCGGTCCGGCGGAATGATTTCGCGCGCGCCCTCCCCGTCAGACCCAAAGCCGCGCACGCCCCCGTGGGCCAAGCCTATCCGCAAAGCCTCATCAGGAGTTTCGCAACTTGACATCCAATCTGTTAAATCTTGACCATGCTGAATGCGTGTCCAAGGCGCGGGGAGGATGTAAACACCCGTTTCAATCTCTATAGGCTCCGCCCGCCGTAATGGTCGCACATTATCAGGTTTGATGGTCTCGATACGGTCCCAAAGTCCATCAAGGCCATCGGGGTCATGATTGCCGGGCAGAAGCCACCACTGAATATCGGCCGCCTCCCCCATAATGGTTAGCGGCTGGCGCAAAGTCGTGTTTGACGGAATGGCGCTATCCCAAACATCCCCCGCAACCAATATATGTTTGGCCTTAGCCTGTCGGGCTACCTCTGCTATTTTAGAAATAACGCCTTGCCGCGCCAGCCGCAGCGCGCCGCCAATATCTGCCGGGAATTGACCGAAGCTTTTTCCGAGTTGCCAATCGGCGGTATGAATAAATGTGAAACTCATCCGTTTGATTTGGACAGTGCTGCGCGAGTCGCGTCAACCATCAAACTCAATAACGGCAAGTCTTACTTACATCGTTCGGATTTCGGATGACCGATTGTCGTGAGGACAGAGGTAAATCCACCTCCACGGCGATATGTGAGCTGCCGGGAATATCGGGTGAAAGCACATTAGACTTTGAAGCTTTCGATTTAGTCAGTAAGCCCAGTTCAAATATTGGAGTTTCGACATGATAGATTTTCGCCTTTCGACGTTCACACTAATTGCAGCAGTAGGCGTCACACTCGGCGCTTGCGCCCCCGAGACAACATCCTCACCCAAAGATGTGAGCGCCGTTGACGTGATTATTCCGTCGGAGCGGTTCTTCACAGCAGATCAGTTTACCTACGCCAATTATCAAGAGGTTGTGGTCAAGCATGCGGCGCTTGATTTGGACGTGAATTTTGACCGCAAGGTTCTTGACGGCGCGGTAACCCTGCGGTTCGAACGCCTGAAACCTGGCGCCCGAACCCTGATCCTCGATACAAAAGACCTTCTGATTAAAGCTGTGGCGCTTGAGACAGAAGATGGCTGGGTTCCAACGCGATACACATTGACCGAGGCGGATACAGTCTTGGGATCCGCGATGAACGTCGACATAGGGACTGACGCGACGCAGCTACGGATTATCTATGAAACCAGCCCAAAGGCGGAAGGTCTACAATGGCTGACCCCGGCGCAGACGGCGGGAAAGGAAAAGCCTTACCTGTTTTCTCAGGCCCAGGCCCTTTACGCTCGGACCATGTTGCCAATCCAAGACACCCCGGCCGTACGGCTCACCTATGAAGCCTCCTTGCGCGTCCCTGACGGTCTGCTGCCTCTCATGAGCGCCTCGCAGGATGGACAGGACGCCGACGGCAACTGGACCTTTTCCATGCCGCAGCCCATCCCGAGTTATCTCATCGCCATTGCCGTGGGGGATATTAAGTTCAAAGCCATTAACGACACGATTGGCGTTTATGCCGAGCAATATATCCTCGACGCGTCTGCCGAGGAATTTGCAGAAACGCCGCAAATGGAAATGGCCAATACAGAACTTTACGGCCCTTACCGATGGGGGCGCTATGACTTAATCGTGTTGCCGCCGAGTTTTCCTTATGGCGGGATGGAAAATCCGCGCCTGTCTTTCATGACGCCGACTCTCATCGCGGGCGATAAGTCCCTGACGAATGTTGTCGCGCATGAGCTGGCTCACAGCTGGTCCGGCAATCTCGTGACCAACTCGAATTGGCGCGATGCCTGGTTGAATGAAGGGTTTACCAGCTATGTCGAAAACCGCGTGATGGAGGCACTTTACGGCGAGCGCCGGGCCGTGATGGAGCAGGTTCTGGACCTGGAAGGGATGAAACGCGCGATATCCGAAGCCGCGCGTCCGGAACTCACCCATCTCAAATTGCCCGACGATATGAAACATCCGGATGATGCGTTCACCCTTGTGTCTTATATCAAAGGCGCAAATTTCTTATTTTTCCTCGAAGACCGCTTTGGCCGCGATGCCTTTGATCCGTTCCTAAAATCCTATTTCAACGCCTACGCCTTTGACAGCATCACGACGGAAGATTTCCTAGGCTTCATGGATGCAAATCTACGCAATAAATTTCCTGATGCCGTAACGGATGCGGAAATTTCGGAATGGGTTTATGGACCGGGTTTGCCCGACACGGCGCGGAAGCCGGAGTCAGATGCATTTGCTGAAGTTGACGCTGTCTCAGCGAGTTGGACCCGAGGCGACATCCGTGCAGCGAAACTGCCAACCGAAAAATGGTCGACACATGAGTGGCTGCATTTCTTAAATGGACTGCCGAATCTGACCCAAGCGCAATATGAAGAGCTAGACAGCGCATTCGCGCTCACAGGCACTCAAAATGCGGAAACGGCTTTCGCTTGGTATATGCAGGCTATCAAAGGCGGATATGAGCCCGCCATGCCGGCGCTCGAAGATTTTCTCATGACCGTCGGGCGGGGTAAATTTATCTACCGTCTCTATGGCGCTCTAAAGGATAACGGCCAAACCGATATGGCCAACCGCATCTTCGCCAAAGCCAAAGCGGGCTATCACCCGATTGCGCAGCGCCGGATTGGAGATGTTCTCGCAAAGTAGACCGTCTGGAAAAGCCGCCTTAGCTCAAAGTTTAGGAGGAGAAGGCCGCCGTAAACGCATCGACAAAACGTGTCATGTCGTCTTCGCGCAGCAGGTCAATGCCGGCGGCTTCGGCCCGGCCGCCGCCGCCAAAGTCAGCAGCAAAGTGATTGGCTTGGCGCGTTTTTCGCGCCAGTGGTGCGCGCAAAGACACACGGTAACCGCCGGTGTTAGGGCCCAAATGCGTCAAGACAGCAAAGGCTTTTTCCGGCTCTTCGTCTACGAGCGCGTTGGCGAAAAGGCCTGCAACGCGGTTAGACGCAGGACTGGCTGGAAGCGAGAGGATTTGCCCATCATTGGTGATATGCACTTCACGTGCGCTTTCCGCAATATCCCAATCCGACCGATGACCTTGGCGCAAAGTATTCAACGCATCAGGGGCATCCTCGATGAAGGCCATCGGATGGGGGTAAGCCAATAAACGTTCATAGAGATCGGACGGATGAAAATGTAAATCCTCAATTGTCAGACCATAGGCGTTATAATTGACCAATTCTCCCAACTCTCGCAATTGGCCCAAGGGAAAGGTAACGCCTCGCTCGGCGGCTATCCGGGCGGCAAGCGCTTGGAAATTATCGCCATATGCGCCGCACACCGCCCAGGCTGATTTCGCACCATTGAGATGCTGATCTATTAAATAGGCCGTACAGGTTTCCGCCGACGCATCCATGAGGACGGTTAGGTTTTCATTTTCAGGAATATCGCCCGTGGCGTGATGGTCGCAGAAGAAAACCTGCGCCCCCGTTTTCAGAACAGTCCCTAAGCCCGCCGAATTTCGCGCCATACCAATATCCAGAGCAGTGATGCGATCTTCGGCGCCGACATGATCCGCAATCTGTTTGAACAGTTGCGTATCACGTTTGACGCCTGTCACGCGCACCGCTTCGGGGCGGGGCTCGACCTGCCGCAGTTGCAACAGTGAGAAGATGCCATCAGCATCCCCATTGAACAGGTCGTAGTCAGCCACGGGCCTAGGCTCGATTAGACGTCGATAGTTAGGAAGCCTTTGGCCTCCAAATAGTCAACGATTTGTTGAGCAGCGGCTTCGGCACTGGTTTTGACCGTATCGATGTGGATTTCAGGATTTTGCGGTGGCTGATATTCGGAATCAATCCCTGTGAAGTTTTTAATTTCACCCGCACGTGCCCGCTTATACAGACCTTTGACATCGCGCTTCTCCGCAACATCCAAAGGCGTATCCACAAAGATTTCGATGAAGGCCCCTTCACCCGCTTTGCTGCGTACCATCTGCCGCTCGGCACGGTAAGGGCTGATGAAGGAACACATCGTAATCAGTCCGGCGTTATTCATGAGGCGTGATACCTCGCCAATACGGCGGATATTCTCGACGCGGTCTTCCTTTGCAAAACCCAAATCGCGGTTCAATCCATGGCGGATATTGTCTCCGTCCAAGGTGTAGGTATGACGACCGCGTTCGAACAACAGCTGATCGACATGGTTGGCGATTGTACTCTTGCCGGACCCCGAGAGACCCGTGAACCAGAGCGTCGCAGGCTTTTGGCCTTTTTGCTCGGCACGCGCCTGATAATCGACGGTGAAGTCCTGACGCACGATATTTTTCGAACGCCGCAGCGCAAAGTCAATCGTCCCCGCGCCAACTGTGCGGTTTGTCATTCTGTCAACAACCACAAATGCGCCGGTGGTCCGGTTGTTCAAATAGGCGTCAAACGGAATAGGTTTGGTCAGTGATAAGGTCACAACACCAATCTCATTTAATTCCAACGTTTTCGCGGCCGCTTCGGTGAAATCCGCAACGTCAATTCTGTGCTTTAGGGCGGTGACGGATCCGGCAACAGCCGTATTCGCTGTGCGGATGATATATTGACGGCCCGGGAAAAGACGTGTGTCGTCCATCCAAATCAAATGGGCTTGGAATTGATCCGCTACCTCATTCGGAAGGTCCGGCGTACAAATCATGTCCCCGCGTGAAATATCAATTTCGTCTTCAAGCGTGATTGTGACGGCTTGGTCTTGACGCGCATGGTCGAGACTTTCTTTATACAACACGATATCTTTGACCTTAGAGCGTTTGCCGGATGGCATCGCCATGATTTCATCGCCTTTGGAAATCGTGCCTGACGCAATTGTGCCGGAAAAACCGCGGAAGTCGAGGTTTGGACGATTGACCCACTGCACAGGCAAACGGAACGGCGCTTCGAGGCTCTGGCGATCAACTTCAACGACTTCCAGAAACTCGAGCAAACTCGGGCCGCGATACCAAGGCGCCGCGTCAGATTTAGTCGTGACGTTGTCGCCATCCAAAGCACTGACCGGAATCGTCATGATGTCTTTGAAGTTTAATTTCTTGGCAAACTCGCGGAACGCTTCATCGATTTCATTGAACTTACCTTGGTCGAAATCAACCAAATCCATTTTGTTCACAGCCACGACGACTTGAGGAATACCCAAAAGGCTCGCGATAAACGCGTGACGGCGGGTTTGTTCCATAACGCCGTAACGCGCATCAATGAGCAAAATGGCAACGTCAGCTGTCGACGCGCCTGTCGCCATGTTCCGCGTATATTGGACGTGACCGGGCGTGTCGGCGATGATGAATTTCCGCTTATCCGTCGAGAAGAAACGGTAAGCCACATCAATCGTAATCCCCTGCTCTCGCTCAGCCGCAAGGCCGTCAACGAGAAGGGCGAGATCTGGTTTTTCACCTTGTGTACCGGAGGCTTTTGAATCGCGTTCAATCGACGCCATTTGGTCTTCATAAATGAGTTTTGAATCATAAAGCAGGCGACCGATGAGCGTCGATTTACCATCATCAACGGAGCCGCATGTGAAGACGCGCAGGAAGCTTTTCTTCTCTTGGGCATCCAAATAGGCTTTGATGTCTTGTGCAATAAGCGGATCGTGATGTGCCATTAGAAGTAACCCTCTTCTTTTTTCTTCTCCATGGATTGCCCGGCATCGGAGTCAATAACCCGGCCCTGACGTTCTGATCCCGTCGCGAGGAGTATTTCCTGAATGACGTCTTGCAGCGTTGTCGCTTCAGACTCGACAGCGCCCGTCAGCGGGTAACAGCCAAGTGTCCGGAAGCGGACGGATTTCATCATTGGCGTCTCACCGGGGTTGAGCGGCATACGCTCGTCATCGACCATAATCAGGCCGCCATCACGCTCAACAACGGGCCGTTCCGCCGAAAGATAAAGACCGGGAATTTGGATATTTTCGCGGTAAATATACTGCCAGATGTCCAGCTCGGTCCAGTTAGAGATAGGAAAAACGCGCATGCTCTCGCCCTTTTGGACGCGGGCATTATAAATGTCCCATAATTCCGGACGCTGATTTTTGGCATCCCACCGGTGATGTTCATTCCGGAAGGAGAAGATACGCTCTTTCGCGCGGGATTTCTCTTCATCCCGACGCGCGCCGCCAAAGGCCGCGTCAAATTTACCGGCATCAAGCGCCTGCTTCAGACCCTGCGTTTTTGTAATGTCGGTATGAACGGCAGAGCCATGTGAAAAAGGCCCGACATCTTGTGCAATCGCATCCGGGTTAATATGCGTGATAAGCTCCATACCGGCCTCTTTGGCGCGGCGGTTCCGAAACTCGTACATTTCTTTAAATTTCCAACGCGTATCTACGTGAAGGAGCGGAAAGGGCGGAGGCGATGGGTAAAACGCTTTAATCGCAAGCTCCAACATCACGGAGCTGTCTTTACCTACAGAGTAAAGCATAACGGGGTTTTCGCATTGCGCGACGACTTCGCGCATGATGTGAATACTTTCCGCTTCTAAGCGGTCCAAATGCGTTAAGCTCTGACCCAAAGGTCCTGCGGCTTCGCGTTCAAGCGTGTCTAATGCGGCCATAGCCTTTTCCTGTGTTCGAGGGGTTAACTGTCCACCATTGCGCAGGCGGGTCAGCGTTTTGCCGTCATTGAAAATTTTGCGCGCAAGTGTAGATTCGGACTGGCCCGAACTGGCGGCGAAAGATTCGATACGATTTATGATATCTCGGCTCATGTGGGATATTTCCCACGAATTTTTTGGGATGTCAAGTCTGGCCGAAATTTGGGGCGGATCAAGGCTCATTTTCGAGGTAGCGCATCGCACCCCTCTTGAGATTTAAGCTCGGGTTCAGGAAGGTCTCACTAGCACAAGGCTAGCAACAGGCGGCTTATGGAGACTCCAAAACTGTTGACCTGCCGCATTTAAAATCACCATTTGATATGACAATAATTTACCTATATCGGCGAGCTCGAACAGAATGAACTCATGACCCCTCTCTCGCGAACACTTAAAGATTTGTCGACTGGCGCCAAAGATTGGCGGCTTTGGTCCGCTCTTGCGAAAGAGGACCTTGCACAAAGATACAGGCGCACCTTAATTGGCGTGGCGTGGGTTGCCATCACATTTGGCCTTTTCATCGGCGCAAAAGTCGTCGTCTTCGGTAATATTATGCAAGTGCCGATGGGCGAATATTCGCTTTATGTCACCCTGGGTTTTCTGGCTTGGCAGTTTATCAGCGCATCCGTCACAGATGGCTGCGGCGTGTTCGCGAATTCAGAAAACTGGATTAAGGGTGTGAACACGCCTTTGAGCTTATATATTTATCAAGCCATCGCGCGGAATTTTATCACCTTGTTTTACTCAGCGCTCGCAGGATTGCTCATAATTTTGCTGATGCGCCATCCTTTCACCTTCAAGACGCTGATGGTGATACCTGCGCTATTCGTCTATCTTCTAAACGCCGTCTGGTTCAGCATGGTTTTCGGCATTGTTACCGCGAGATTCAGGGATATTTTGCATTTAGTGACAACGTCCATGCGCATTATATTTTTCCTAACGCCCATCCTTTGGATGCCAACGCAATTGGGACCCGGTATTCGTAAATATACAGATTATAACCCGTTCACCCATTATTTAGCGATTTTCAGAGATCCTGTTCTCTATGATCAATATGCTTGGCGAAGCTGGCTCATAGTCCTCTCAATTACCGCTGTGGGCTGGTTAATTGGGCTGATTGTCTTCTCAAAATTCCGCAAACGCATCGTATTTTGGTTATAATATGGCTCATCTACGCGCGAAAAATATACATTTGTCCTACCCCCTCATTGACCGGGTGAAACGGACACAAACGGCAGAGATTGCAGGCACGACCGATGTTGGAGCCCAGCTCAATAATCGGCATCAGAAAAGCCTCCAAGTTGTAAATGACGTAAGCTTTAGCCTAGAAGATGGAGATCGTCTGGCGATAATTGGCCCCAATGGCGCCGGTAAATCCAGCCTGTTGAATGTGCTGGCCGGAATTTATGAGCCAACCCAAGGCATCTTAGAATCCGAAGGCAGTGTTTCCGCCGTCTTCAATATCGGATTAGGCATGCGCCGCGAAGCCACAGGCTATCGCAATATTGAAATCCGGTGCCTGATGGCCGGATTGAACAAGACAGACATTCAACGCGTGACCCGCGATGTCGAAGGTTTTTCCGGTCTGGGCGAGTTCTTGCACCTGCCTGTTAAACTCTATTCTCGCGGGATGGCCCTTCGGCTTAACTTTGCACTCGTCACGGCGATGAGAGCAGATATCGTCTTGATGGATGAATGGATTGGCGCAGGGGACAAAGAATTCAGAGCAAAAGTTATTGAACGCATGCATGATTTTGTAGGGTCAGCCTCTATCGTGGTCCTCACCTCGCATAATACAAAACTTTTACAGCGCGTGTGTAATTATGCGCTTTGGATGGAACGCGGACACGTCGTCAAATATGGCGACGCCCATTCCATCATCGAAGAATATCAAACCGAGACAGCCAAAAAAGGATAAGGTGATGGGCGCACAAACTTCACACCGATATTTTGTAACGGGCGGAGCCGGATATATTGGCTCTCACACGGTTCTCGCACTTTTGCGGGACGGGCATGATGTCACTATTTTCGATAATTTTTCCAATGCCTCACGTGATGTGATTGACCGCCTTGGCGCGCTCGCGGGAAAGGCACCCGTCCTGATAGAAGGCGATATTCGCGATGAAGCGGCCTTAACCTCCGCCCTAACCGCGCAAAAATACCGGGCTGTGCTTCATTTTGCAGGTCTAAAGTCCGTCGCCGAGTCTGTTGAGAAGCCGCAGCTCTATCACGAGGTCAATGTTGGCGGCACAGAAATCTTACTCCGCGCCATGGAAAAGGGCGGCTGCAAAGCGATTGTCTTTAGCTCGTCAGCCACTGTTTACGGCACCCATGGGGTCTCCCCCATTGACGAAAGCTGCTCGCTGGACCCCATCAACCCCTATGGACAGTCCAAGGCGGATTGTGAGGTCCTGCTTGAAAACAACTGCCAAAATGACGCAGAATTTTCAGCCGCCATCTTGCGATATTTCAACCCCGTCGGCGCCGATAAAAGCGCAAAGATTGGAGAAATGCCGAAAGGCACACCCGCCAATCTTATGCCGCTTATTCTGGAGGCCGCGACGGGAGAACGCGAGAAGCTGGCCATTTTCGGAAATGATTATGACACGCCCGACGGTACGGGGGTTCGGGATTATATTCATGTTTCGGATTTAGCGGCCGGCCACACGGCCGCCCTGCCCTATATAGAGGCCCACCCCGGGGCCCATAAGATTAATCTTGGAACGGGCCGCGGCTATAGCGTGATTGAAATGATCCAAACATTCCAAGCGGTCAACGACGTCCCTATACCCTATTCGATTGAAGCCAGACGACCCGGAGACCTTGGCGAAGTTGTCGCCAATCCAAATTACGCGCGCGAGCTGCTCGACTGGCAAGCCAATTTAGGCTTGGAAGATATGTGCCGGGACGCTTGGGCCTGGAAAAAATCCATTGTAAAGTCCTCATCCTGATTTTAACCGCTTAAAAATTAACCAATTCGTATTGGAGACCCCATGAAAACCGTCTTGCTCGCCGGAGGCTTCGGCACTCGCCTATCAGAAGAGACCGGATTACGACCAAAACCAATGGTCGAAATTGGCGGACAGCCAATCCTGACGCATATCATGGGCATGTATGCGAAACATGGTATGAAAGATTTCCTGATTGCGGGCGGGTATAAAGTCGATTTTATCAAAAATTATTTCGCAAACCTGCCAATGCAACTAAATGATTATAAAATTGATTTGAAAAGCGGCGAGGTGTCCATTCTCGGAACTCACACGCCGGATTGGAATGTGTCCGTTATCGATACCGGCCTTCACACAATGACGGGCGGACGGATTAAACGCCTTAAACAACATATCGGCAATGAGGCATTCATGTGTACCTATGGTGACGGCGTGAGTGATATTGATATTGCTGAGTTGATCAAATTTCATAAATCACACGGGAAACTGGCAACGGTGACAGCTGTTCGGCCACCTGCCCGCTTTGGTAGCCTGATCATGGACGGCGATGCCGTGACGGAATTCGAAGAGAAAAATGCCATGAAAGAAGGCTGGATTAACGGCGGTTTCTTCGTCTTGGAACCCGAAGTCTTTGATTATATCGATGATGACACGCAGCCCTTTGAGCGAAAGCCCCTGACCAGTATCGCAGAAGCGGGCGAATTGATGGCCTTTAAACATCCCGGCTTCTGGCAGCCAATGGATACATTGCGCGAGAAAAACCTGCTCGACAAAATGGCGAATGACGGCAGCGCCCCTTGGATGTAAATCCGCCAATCTCGGTGCTCTTAAGCGACGCATGACATAAAGAAATAGAAAGGCCCTTTTTCGAAAGGGCCTTTTTCTTTGCGACGCGAATATCGCTCAGATTGACTAGTGCACAGTCGGCGCCTACGCAGGATTGATGAAAACAGCAGACACTTATATTCGGCAAACGCATCAGTATGAGGACCCGTTCTATATTTTCTTAGGGGAAGATGCGGATGATCCTGCTTCCCATTATAAATATATCGGAAAGTCGGGTACCGGGAATGTTGAAATCGAGGAGTCCTGCGCCTTCCAACTTGAATTTCTCAAAACGCAAGGCTTGCGAAAGGTACATACCTTAATGGATTTAGGCTGCGGTTCTTTGAGAGCCGGCATTCGGTTTATGCCCTTTCTCAACACTGGAAATTACCTCGGCATAGATATCAGTAAAGAAGCTCTGCGCCGCGGCATTGAAGATGAAGTCGGGTTTGACCTCATCGACAAGAAAAGGCCGGAATTTGTTTTGTCCGACGCATGGGAATTCAATCTATTCAGTAAAAAACCAAACTATATTATAGCGAATTCCGTCTTCACCCACCTACGGACAGAAAACACTAAACTCTGTTTTGAAAGTCTTCAATCTTATTTGCAAGAGGCGCCATTTCAGTTCTTTGCCACCTTTACCCAGAGCTTAGAAGAGAAACCCAGGCAACCACCCATTGATCATTATTACGGTGGCACTGGTGCTTGCACATACTCTGTCGAACAGTTTGCGGCATTGGGCGAAGCACAAGGTTGGAAGCATGATTTCATTGGCGATTGGGGACATTTTAGGAATAAAGCCGAATCCCCAATTGTGAAATTTCAAATGATGATGCGCTTTTACCGCGACTGACCTTATATAATTAGTCTCTTATACCTTCAGGCAGGGTCGAAAACTCTTGCTTTAAAAACGCATATTGCGGTTCAAACCTATCTCTTAAGACAAGCGCAAGATTGTCAGGTAAGTCGATATCCGCACCTGCATAGACAATCTTGTCAAAATCAGGCGTTTGGAATTCAACGCCTAAAAAGTCAGTCAAACCCTTAATCGCCTCCTCATCTTTTTCAACAAACAGGCTTTCGTAAAACAAGAGGTGCACATTTTCTTTGCCAAGCGTTTTCCAAATACGCGGCAGAACTTCGGCATAATCAGCCATACGAGAAAATTCGGAGTCAGGAGGGTCATCCTGAGCATAGCTCACCGGGTCAAACGTCTCGTCTCGGCGAATTTCATGTTTAAGATGGGACCAATAGCGGTTTACGGGGTCCCTCAAAACAAGAATGAATTTTGGGGACTCAAAGGCCGCTTGTAGGTGTTTCAAACCGTTTTCAGGTAACAAACAATAGGTGGTCGAGAATTCGCCAAAGACTTTTTGACCCGTCAAACGCCCCTTAAAAAGCCGGCGATAAGCTTTCATTTTCGCGGGCGTATCCTCTAGATATGGAAGGGTTAGCATTTCAGCCATGAGCGAAATAAGTTCGGGCACTTTCTTATTTGCTACAGGCAGATCCACAACGCGCTTGGCAAGTATTTCGGCAAAATGCCCGTTCATCCAATCGTAAAGTTCGGGGTTGAACATACGATTGAAAATCTGAAGTTCTTTCATCAGCGGCAGATAAACATCCGGAATTTTACCCAGGTAATCTGCCAACCAGGTGGTTCCGGTTTTAGGCATACCAAGGCCACAGAAGAACTGAGGCTGGCGCATACGCTATCCAATCATTTTGAAAGTCTGAGACTTTAAATATCTACGAAATCAGCAAATCGGGCGGCGACCCCTGCCCCGTCCAGTTTGGCTCGGTTAAAATCTGCGCGCAGGAACGGTTTATCCAGTGTGGCTTCAAAACGAGCCAGTATGCGCGTTTGCTCCGCCTCGCTATGCTGATCAAACCAATCCCGCGCGGCTTTAATCCGGTTCAGCAAAATACGTTTCTCGGCCTCGCGCGCCTCTGCATCTTGGCGGCGGACCGCCTGCTCAGTCTCTGCCAGTTTACGGCGTGTTTCTTCTCTCGCGGCTTTTAAAGCTTTATCAGCCCGAGCCTTTCCGGGATTTGTGTCTTGGTAATCTTCCTTTATCGCGGCGGATAAATATCCGGCAATAGATGTGATTTGCGTGCCGGACGCTTTCTGGGCGTCAACAAGATCCAGCTTAGCCGCGCAATATTCTTCCCCGTGTTGCGTTATCCAGCCTTCAGCCAATTTATGCGCAATCCCCGTCGCGATCAGCCTTTGATAAACGGTTGTTCCCTTTACCGCCCCATCATCATCAATATCGAGCAGCGGTAATTGTGGGTTGGCCCCAATCAGAAACCGAATTTCCGTTATGGAACGGCCGGAACGCTTAAACTCTGGCGTAATCTCAATATCGGAAACGGCATTTATTTCTTTCACGGTTGGCTTAATGACTTTCGCATTCAGATGTTTGAACTGATGATAATAGTCACTGTCATCAACCCCCATGAGGCGCCGAAAGGTTTTGAGGTTCCACCAGCCCGTCGAGCGCACGGTCTTAAAACGGTAGCAATTCTCATAAAGTGCAAGAGCATGTTTGGATCGGAATTTGCGCTGTATGGCCATGTTGATGCTGGCATAAATATCCGGGTTATAGAGTTTTTCAGCCAAAGCAGGAGAGTAACCGTAGCGACATTTCCCACGCGACAATATCGCATGTGAGAGCAAGCTGGAGACGCCCCACTCAACCTCTTCTTGATTATCTCCCAGAATATTCCATTCCGCATGGACCGATGCCAAAGCCTTCAGCGACTCTTTGAGAGGTTTGCGATCATTAGAGTCATAGCCCAACATGACACACAGCGTCTTCTCGTCAATTTCATGTTCCGTTTGGGTCAACAATGCATCATAGGCGTTGAGCAAAAGAACATTAGATAATTTACGCTGTAGGAGCGAGAGATGGCCGTCAGTGTGAATTGCGGCAACATGTTTCTTCAACGGCCGGTTGGTCAGAGTCTGCGACGGCGTTACAACACGGATTGAGGCTGGGGATTTCTTTTTGCGACGCTTGGGCAACGCCTTTTTCGCCAGCTTAGCTTTTGGGTCGGACATGCGAGCCAGTCTCCAAAGGCACCCCGAATCCCTTGCGTTCTGGATGCCTTGCCGTGTGTTCTGCGGCAAAGGCACCCGTCGTCAAGCCCTTGCTGGGTTCCATATCCTGTAATTGGGTGCTTTGATGCTATTTCTTGCACAATCGGTCCTGCAAACGGGTACTTTTCCTCTCGATAGTCACGGTTATCCTGTAAATGGGTACTTTTGGGGGCTGTCGCTGCCCATCTATTTGGCTAACCCAGCTTCAAAATCGCAGGATTCGGTCTCAGCGCGATTATCAAAGCGAATCGGGCAAAAGGCTGACCCCATTAAGGCACCCGTTTACGGGACGACTCGCGAATCAAGACGTTTCCCAAGCTCTCTATCCCGTAAACGGGTGCTTAATCCTATCTGGAGACCCCCTGCCTTTTTGTAGGGCATTGAATTCATTGCTTTTATTTTGAAGGATAATATATTTATCGTCTCGCCCTGTATTTAGGGTCCTTACCTCCTGCAACAGGGTGCTTTGCGTCCCGTGCTTGGGCACCTACCATCCTGCACACAGGTGCAGCTCATCCTGCAATTGGGTTCCAATGACTGCGTTTAACAGCGGTAAAATCGGGCTTTGCGGAGTCCTAAACAATATAAACCTTCCTAAACCTAACAAACGGGTGTGCCGTTATATATGTTTTTGAGAGATTAAACCGATGAGAGACGGAAATGACAGGATCTCTCAAATATAGCTGTATGAAAGTTTGCGCCTATTCGGCATTCTCGACAAGACGCTCAAGCCCTTCCCAATATGAGAGTTTATGCGTTTCGCAATAATCGATAAAATTATTTAGAACGCGAACCGGACCGCGAATGGAGAGCTGATCCACAGGTTCATCATGATGCACGCGGCGGCGTTTTTTCATCAAGACCGGAGCCGCTGGGGCATTCCCGGCTTCACGAGAGGTGAAACCGTGTGATTTCGCTAAGCGATCTGCAAGCGCATCTTGGGCTTGACGGACTGCCGGCTTTGGCTTCGATTTGCGCGGGGCTTTTGTGACCGCTTTTGGTTTCACCGTCTTGGGACGGGACGTCGGCTTTGGTTTCGGCGCTATTCCGGTTGGTTTGACGGAAGAAAGATCGCCAAAATCGGCATCGAAGCCAAAGCTGGCGCGTTTGATTGTATCATCGCTCATCATGAGGCTCCTATGCCGCTTCTGACGCAGTTTGAGTTTCGCCGCGCATTTCGTCCTTCAAAGCCTTGATGACGAAATAAGCAAAGCCTTCCGCATTCTCCAAAGCCTTAGGCAGGCCCGCGCTTTCTGCCTTGTTCAGCTCCCGCAGTGTTTTGTTGAAAGAGAAAAGCGCCCTGAACGCAGCGCGTTCATGCAAGGGCACATCTAACATTGGGACGCCCGCAGCTTCCAATTGTTGGACAATGGCTTTTTCATCGCGGGTCCGGATGGCCGGATTATTCCGGGTCATGAGAATACGCATGGGAATTCGGCGGCGTAAGGTTTTTTCCTCGACGCGGATGAGCGCAACGGCGCGTGCCGCTTGCTTGGCGTCGACAGGGCTGGCTTGCATCGGAATGACGGTTAAATCAGAGCGGCTCATGGCGCGGCTCATCATCAATGACGCGGTACCTTCCAAGTCGACAATGACGAATGGGTATTCTGCCGAGAGCGTATCAAGAACGTCGATGACGTCGCCCTCCCCCGGATTAGGAATCGCTGTGAAAGGGATGTCATCCCCATTTGCGGTGCGGGCTTCGGCCCATCCGGCGGTCACTTGGTTCGGATCACAATCGACCAAGGCGACTTTGCCGCCCCGATGCGCGAGTTCCAGCGCGAGGATAAGGGCGGAGGTGGATTTACCGGTGCCGCCTTTTGGATTTGCAAAACTGATGACAGGCATAGGTCCCTCAGACGTTAAATTGATGAAAAATTGTCTCAAAGGGACAGTGCAAAGAAAAGGTTAACGCTAGGTTACCAGGCCTGCCATGAACCCTTGCCTAGCTAGCCAATCTTGGCAAGCTATCATGGCTAGCCTTGCGATATAGCTTTGCTAGCAACGCTAGCTTAGTCTGGTGTGCTAGCTAAAAAAACCATGTAATCAGTAACTTGGGATAGGAGAAGGGGGGAGAAACGCGTTCTTCTATCGCTAATTTTGACGAGGTTCACTCCTCAGGGCGTTTAACCTAAAATTTATCACTAACTGGCTTGGAAAGATTTTTACTGCTCCAGGCGGCTTAATTTGCGCCGCTAAATTTTTGATCGTTTTGTGTTTTTTGACTCAGTAAGCTATTTTTCGCGAAACCGGGCTGTTAGATCTCGTCATTTTGATTGTAGAGGTAATTTAGCCGGGGGGTATCGCAAACAGTTCTGAGATACCGGGGGAGCTCGCTGTGTCTGATTGATAAAGCAAGCGCCTTGGCTACGGAACAACGGTGGCAATCGAAAAGTACCCATTTACGGGAGCAGAAATAGACGCCTGTAAAGGTCAGAGCATGAGCTAGGATGAAGGCGAGGGCGAGAGAGCCGGCTGACGGTTAACCGGTGGCTTTGACGGATGTTTCTTCATCATAGGCGCGCCGAATGACTTTAATGCGGTCTTGATGCTTGGCACCCCAGTTAAGCAAATCTTGCAAAGGCCCAATGTAAGTCTCGCCCAATGGCGTCAAAGCATAATCTACACGCGGGGGAACGCCGGGTCGCATCTCCCGACTGATAAGACCATCCCGCTCCAACTCTCGTAAGGTCTGTACCAACATGCGTTGGGAAATATCCGGTATCGCGCCGCGTAGCTCAGAGAAGCGATGCGTCCCAAAAGACAAATGGCAAAGGATAAGGCTCGGCCATTTTCGTCCTAATTGCCCAAGCACGTTCCGGACAGGGCAAATGTCTTCATCATAGAAAATCTTAGGGGCCTTATCGGGGGCGGGGTATGTTTTGGCTGGTTTGGGCACGGTTTCCTCATTAGTACCTAATTGTAACTAGCTTATTAAGACGACACTTAACGGAAAACGCAAAGTGACAAAAAGGAAGGCGCCAGACCCGCGCTGATAGTGCCGATATGAGAGCGACATAACATCTTTTATGTGCTTTAAAGATTCGCGTGTTTTCGGATTTGAACTGTGTGTCGAAGCCCTTCCAAGGACCGTTAAAATCCTCTTAATATTAATTTTCGGACAAAGAAAAACCACATTAATACAATGAGATAGTTCGAATTTGTATCATCATATTAACGACTATGAACTGAAAATAACGGGTTAAGATTGCAGTAACCCTTTTTTTCAACCGGCCTTAACGGGGTCTTCACCTTCATGAGACGACCCTAGACCTTCGATTTTAAGTGGGAATGGTCCAATGGGCAAATTTTTAAGCAATTTGAGAACGCAAGCCATGCTGCGACTTAGGGGTGGTTTTGCGGCCGTCCTTTGTTTTTCGGCGCAATCGGCTTTTGCTCAGGTCCCCTATACCGCCCCCTCATGTACGGCGAATGACGCCTCTGTCAGTGCAGTCGCCACCAATACATTTAACCTTCAAAGCCAATGTTCTGTTGCGTCTGACACAGCCGTTCTCGAATATAATATCACATACAGACAAAACGCCTCCCAAAGGTATGATCTCTTGCTTGGCGCCATATTTGAGGGAAATGTCGTAACGCAGGATGTATTTTCCCAAGTCCGCACAGGTGGAGACAATCCGTTTGAGGATTTGGACGGCGAAGGTGATTATGGAGATGTGTCGTCAACACCGGGCACTGATGTCGTCGTGCAGGTTGAATTCCCTTGTGATCTCAATGGCGATGGAAATGTGAATACGTCTCCGACGTTAGAGTTTGCTATGGGATATAATGCTCGGCGAGGCGGAACAGGGTTACCAACGGAAATCGAGGGACCCAAATGCGCTATCTCGGATCCAGTAACGCTCTCGCTCTCGACGTCTTTGCAGATTGTCAAAGAAGTGATAAATGATGATGGTAGCACGAGCACGGTTTCTGATTTCGGTATCATAACATCCGCGGGAGGGTTGAATTTTGATGGGGGTGTGTCTTCGGGCAGCACAACCACCTATACCTCCGATCAAATCATTGGTCTTTCCGAAGGCACTTATTCATTGCTGGAGTCAGATCTTCCAGACTATGCTGAAGGGACGTGGAGTTGTACGGCGGGCGTTCTTAACAATGCCGGCGCTACAAGCGGGAGTATTACCTTGGCAAGCGGCGACAACGCCGTCTGCACGATTTCAAATAATGATACGGGCGTTGTGCTCGCGCCAGATATGACTTTGACAAAGGTCGCGTCAAAAACCACAGATGTTCAAGTCGATGACGTCATTACGTATAGTTACACCGTCGAAAACACGGGTAATGTGGATTTGACAGCTGTCTCGGTCTCCGATGTCCATGTCGGTACGGGGACGCTGTCCGCAATTTCACCTGCCTCAGTCGATTTAGCTCCCGCTGAAACTCAAATTTTCACAGCGACCTATACCGTGACGCAAGCGGATATAGACTCAGGGGCGGATATAACCAACACGGCCACGGCGAGTGCATCTTCAGCATTCGGCGCCGTTACCGAACCAACAGCCGATGAGTCGATTTCGATAACGGCACCGACCCCGGAGGCTGTTTTCTCCAAGCTCGCGAGCCCCAATGCAGATCTGGGCGTTGGCGACACTGTCACCTATACCTATGCGGTAGAAAACACGGGCAACGTCACCTTGACCAATACGTCCGTGTCCGACGCGCATTCCGGCTCGGGGACCTTGTCAGCGATTTCGCCAAGCGGTGTCGATATAGCACCTGGCGCGACGCAAAATTTCACGGCAACCTATGTTATCACGCAAGAAGACTTCGATGCGGGAGTTGATATTGCCAATACTGCGACGCTGGATACCACCCCCGCTCGCGGGAGTTTGGGCGCTCTAACAGCCGATGAGACGGCCGCGCTTGCAGAGCCATCCCCGGCCGCGACCATGACAAAGACGGCCGATGCCGACACTAATCTGACGGAAGGTCAGATTGTCACTTACAGCTATCTCGTGACAAATACGGGTGATGTTACACTCAATGCTGTGTCTGTTTCCGACGCGCATAGCGGCACAGGTACTTTGTCTGCGGTTACGCCGACCAGCGTCGATTTAGCCCCTGGCGCAAATCAGACCTTCACCGCCACCTATACAATTACCCAAGACGATGTGAATGCCGGCACGCCGATTACGAACACGGCTACACTCGCGTCTACGCCTAGTCGCGGGACAGCGCCTGTTGTGACAGCGGATGAATCCGTCACGCCAATCGCTGCGGTGCCTAATTCAACACTTGTGAAGACAGCTTCGAAAACGACAGATGTGATAGAAGGCGACGTCATTACTTACAGTTATCTGTTTACAAACACAGGCAACGTCACGCTGACCGACGTCTCCGTCTCCGACGTGCACAGCGGGCAGGGGACGCTGTCTGCTATCACGCCTGCCAGCGTTGATCTTGATCCCGGTGATAGTCAGACCTTTACGGCGACTTATACGGTCACGCAGGAGGATATTGATGCAGGGACAGACATCACAAACACGGCAACCAGCAGCGCAACGGCCGTTCGCGGGACCTATACCGCTGTAACGGATAGCGAAACAGTTACATTGGCAGCTGGGACGCCGAGTGCGACTTTGGTTAAAACGCCGGATGTGACAACGGATTTAGCCCTAGGCGACACGGTCACTTATACCTATCGCGTGACCAACACAGGTACAGTCACCCTGTCCGATGTCTCGATTTCTGACGTTCAGTCCGGCGAGGGGACTTTATCTGCTTTAACGCCTGCCAGTGTCGCGACACTTGCACCTGGCGCGTTTGTAGATTTCACGGCTAGCTATGTTGTCACTCAAGGAGATATTGACGCTGGCATCGCCATTACAAATACTGCCACGCTGAATGCCACACCTTCGGAAGGTACATTAGCAGCCGTGACGGACGCGGCTTCTGTGACCGTTGAAACGCCGGCGCCGGCTTTGACCGTTGAAAAAACAGCGTCTGACACCACGGATGTCGCAGAAGGCGACGTCATTACTTATAGTTACGCTGTCGTGAACACGGGTAATGTCACGATGACGGCGGTGACGGTGTCAGACGCGCATTCAGGTTCCGGTGAATTATCCGCAATCTCTCCGGCTAGCGTTGACCTCGCACCAGGTGAAGACCAGATTTTCACAGCGACTTACACTGTAACGCAAGCTGATGTGGATGCCGGAACGGATATTACGAATGTCGCCACCGTGAATGCAACGCCGGCTGGCGGAACGTACACACCCGTTACGGATGACGAGACAGTCACCGTTGAAGCGCCCAACCCTGCCGCGACCATGACGAAAACCGCTGACGTTACGGCAAATGCGCAGCCGGGCGATATTGTGACCTATAGCTATCTAATCACAAACACGGGTAATGTTGCGTTGGATAACCTCTCGGTTTCTGATGTGCATTCCGGATCCGGCACGCTCTCAGCGATAACGCCGGCTACAGTTTCAACTCTTGCCCCAGGCGACACTGTTACGTTCACGGCGACTTATGAAGTGACCCAGGCAGATATCGATCTTGCGACGGATATCGTGAACACAGCGTCTTTGATTGCAACGCCTCGGCTAGGGACTCTCGGTCCTGTAGAGGACACTGAAACCGTGAGTCCTGCGACGCCTTCTCCGGCTCTCGCCATTGAGAAATCGGCTGATGTTACCGCAGGTGCCAGCGCCGGCCAGACAATTACCTACACCTATGCTGTGCGAAATTCAGGTAACGTCACGATGAACGATGTCACCGTGACCGATGTTCACGGCGGCAGTGGCACATTGTCTGCAATCACGCCGACAAGCGTGTCGCTTTTGCCAGGAGAGACCCAGGATTTTACCGCGACTTATGTTGTAACACAGGCGGATGTTGACGCCGGAACTGCGATCACGAATACCGCAACGGCGAATGCAAACCCAACAACGGGGAACTATCTCCCTGTTTCGGACACGGAATCCGTTGCCCCCGAAACTGCAAATCCAGAAATAACTCTGACCAAGCAAGCCGATCAAATCGCGGATATCGCGGTCGGCGACGTCATTACCTATACTTACACGGCTGAAAACACGGGGAATGTGACCCTGGCGGATGTCAGTATTTCTGATGCCCATTCAGGCACCGGTTCATTGTCTGCCATTTCGCCCTCCACGGTGGCAAGTCTTCCAATTGGCGGGACGGCCAGTTTCACTGCGACCTATACCGTAACCCAAGCGGATATTGATGCAGGCGGCGCGATTACAAACACTGCGACAGCGGCGGCCACACCGCCCAGCGGGACCTATGTGCCTGCGACTGCCGATGAGAGCATTACGCCGGAAACATTTGCTCCGGAACTGGCATTGGTCAAAACCGCTGATGTCACGACCGGATTGGCCGTAGGGGACGTGATTACCTATAGCTATGTCGTTACAAATACCGGCAATGTGACCGTGAATAATATCATGGTCTCTGACATGCATTCCGGGACAGGCGCCCTCGGCGCGATTTCGCCGGCGAATGTGTCGAGCTTAGCTGTTGGGGACAGCGCCAATTTCACGGCGACTTACACAGTTACCCAAGCCGATGTCGACGCGGGCACAGCTATTACAAACACAGCAACGGCCAATGGTTCACCTGTTGGCGGAACATTGGTTCCGGCCACGGCGGACGAGACGGTCACCCTTGAAGACCCTGCGCCGGAAGCTGACTTTGTTAAGGCGGCCGATATAACAGTCGATTTGGCCGCCGGTGAAATTATCACCTATACATATACCGTCACGAACACCGGTAATGTCAGCTTGTCGGATATTTCGGTCAGTGATGTGCACGGCGGTACAGGTACGCTATCGGCGATTTCACCTACCTCTGTTGCATCTCTTGCAGTTGGCGACAGCGTTAATTTTACAGCAACATATGAAGTCACCCAAGCCGACGTTGATGCCGGCACGCCGATTACGAATACCGCAACGCTCAGCGCGACGCCTGCTGGTGGAACCTTGCCGTCAACGACAGCGGATGAATCTGTCGCGACAGATGTGCCGGCACCGGAACTTGCAATTACAAAACGCGCATTAGACGCGGATTTTGTGGCTGTCGGAGATGTCCTCAGTTACGAATATGATGTTGAGAATACGGGGAATGTTACGATAAGCGCCTTGAGCGTTTCCGATGATAAAATTG
>CALFWV010000075.1 GCA_937927825.1 uncultured Caulobacterales bacterium
GTCGGCGACATCATTGGGAGCTAAGTCACCCAAATGTCTTGGTTCTGGTGAACGGTTCAGCTGTTTGATGGATTTTTTACTGGGCGTCGGGCTTTAGGGGAGCGTTTACCCTAAAATTTCATTCAAATTTGACGCTGTTTCCTCACGTCCTTGAAATATCAACAACTTATAAAATCCCTAGCCGGGAGGATGACCCGGGTCTAACTTTGGGAACTATAAAATGTCTTTAAAAAAACTTGCTTTAGTGGGCGGCATGACTGCTTCACTCATGGCCGGTACGGCTTATGCGTCCGTGATCGACCGTCCTTTCTTCCAAGTCTTGGGAGTTGTTGTTGTTTGGGGTGCTGACGGAAATGCTGCTGGCGCCACTGCACCTGTCGTATCTGACTTTGTTTTGCTGACAACTGGCTCTAACAATGCGGGTGCCGACCTTATTGGCGGTACAGCTCAAGATACGTTCACAGTCATGACTGGATCACTCTCCCCTATTCTCTCCGGTGAAGCGGCGAGCGGCTCTGTTGTAGACCCGGTTACGGGCCGTACATCAGGCGCAGCCGGCGTGACTGAAGGAACCGGCGCAGGTTCAGTATCCGGCGTTCTGGATGCAAGCGACTCCTTGTCTGCTTTCGGTATCGACAACGCCACAGATGTTGACGGCCTGATTAATCAACACACAAGCAGCTTCTACGTTGCATCCAACGCTGCGTTCGACATCTATGCAAAAGCTGATAACCTCGTCGGAACGGGTGATTTTGACCCAACGGCGGCAGACTCAACAATTGGTTATGATGATATTTCATTGGCCATGGCTGTTCAATCCGGAACGGCAACAACTGACGGCTCCATCACTTGGGGCGCGAACTCGCAGAACCCGGGTACATTCGTGAACGGCGTTGAAACAGCGACAGGCGAAGGCCTCGACAGCATGACAGGTGCAAATGGCCTGAAAGTCTTTGACGGCACCCAGCGGACAGCGGCCTCCGTTGGCTCTTTGGCCCAACAATCTGTTCGATTCGACAACACATATACGTTCGGCGACGGAACGGGTTACGATCTCTCTATGGGTGCAGGTAGCCTCACAGCAGACGTCACTTATACAATCTTCGTCCCATAGGACGCTTATAGACAAAGCGTTTCACGCACGCTTTTTCCAAAGGAGAGGCCGCGTCTTCGGACGTGGCCTTTTCTTTTGCCCGCGCTTAAAGTCGGATTTAGCTAGACCGCAGGCGGCGCATATCATCCTGATATTCCCACCTGATTATTTCATTCAGAACGTGTTCAATGCGCTGCTCTAATTTTTCAACGGCAACCTCGCGCGCGCCCGGACGTCTATCGTCCCCTGTCAGCGCTTCCGCTTTTTCGCAGGCTTCAGCGAGTCCCATGGCTCCGACAGCTCTTGCTGAACCTTTTAAGGAATGGGTTACATTGGTCCACATGTCGTCATCCGCATCGGCCGATAAACCCCTGCCCCACATTTCAACCTGATTTCGAAACAAGCCGAAGATTTCACGTGTCAAATCCGCATCGCCCCCAACATATTGGTTGAGATGGTCAAAATCGATTTCGGGTGAATCAGTCATATGCCGATACTAGACATCGTTTGCGCATATGTTAGCGCTTTTTCATGCTCCAAACCGATTCATATTTCGAACAGACAAACACAGGCGAATCCCGGTGGTGGTCCTGGATAGCGGTGACTTGGCTCGCATTTCTCGGATGGATGATATTCCAAATCATTCTCTTAATGCCGTTGGGCGGAATCGCAGCGATGACACAGCCCCCGCTGACCGACGCGCTCAGCGCTGCCTTTGAAAATTCAGCCACAACCGAGTTGTCTCAAATCCTGAGCGGTATTTCTGCGATTTGCGGATTAGGCGTGACGGGTGCCGTCATGGTCATTCTCCTTACATCCGGTTTGGTCAGAAAGGTTGCGGGCGGATTAGCCGGCGCAGGGATTTTGATTTGCCTTCTGACCTCAACCTTGGCGTCCCGCGGCTCGGATAGTTCTGAGATTATGAATGTTTTCACGCAGATTATGGGCGCGTCACCCATCGCATTTGTCCTATTCCTTCTCACCTTTCCCGCCGGATTGATTGCGCTATACATTGGACAAACCAGAATTCATAAACGCAGCCTGACCTCACTTCATACGGCAGCTCTAAAGTTCCGATGGGTTCGTGTCGGGCAGGGTTTCTTACTCACATGGATAGTTTTAGGCGCCTTTGCATTCGGAGCGGAAAGCTTAGGTATCATAGAAGTCCGGTATATCTTTGCCGGGGGAAACTTCTGGATATACGCTTTCGTCTCGCTGCTTTTTATTCCGTTTCAATCCGCGGCAGAAGAAATTGTCTTCCGAGGGTATTTCAACCAAGGCCTGACCCATATTTTCAAGTCAAAATGGGTGGCCTTTGCTATAACCTCCTTTGCCTTTATGGCGTTGCACCTCTCCAATCCTGAAGCGTTGGAAGGCGCTGCGTCAGGAACGCTTCCTATTGTGATGAGCGGCTATTTCTTCTTTGGCTTTGCAATGTGTTTGGTGGTCTGGATTGATGACGGGCTTGAGACGGCCATTGGGATACATGCGGGCAATAATTGTTTCGCCGCAATCATTCTGAATTATGAAAATTCGGTCCTACCAACACCATCTGTCTTCTTGACGGGGACCGACCCGGTGAAGGATTCGGTTTCTACGGTGCTGGTTCTTGCCACATTGGTTGCAATTATCTGGTATGTGCGGAACGGATCAAAACGTCGCGTCCTTTAGGGGTCAAGCGGCAAACCGTCCATTGCGGGCGCATCGGACTAGAAAACCAAGGTTCTGCCAAGCCGGACGCTATTGCGGATTTGACGACAGCTTTGTTTACAGGCTCACCAAACATGTCGAATATGGCAAGGCGGCCATCCTCGCGGTCCAAACCGCCCCGCAGCCAATTGCGCAATTCTAACTCTGTTTCACGCGCAGACATATCCGCGCGATTTGAATAAATCGTCATAATCAGCCCAATCACCCGGCCGGGATATGATGCGGTCTTCGCCACTTTCCCCGTGCCGATGGCTCTGATACAACAGAAGGGAAAATATCCGGTTAAGCGGCGGGCTTCATCGGGACACAGGGGACAAACGTGTCAGATATCACAAAGAAAATTTTCTCAATCGAACAGGCAGAAGACACGCCTATTCAATCAGAGCCCTCTACATCTGATATCATTCGGCCTTTAGCAGATGAAAAAACAGGCGGTGGGAGAAATAAATCCCCGGAAAAGGTTCCCGAATTCGTAACGCGGGAGGCTGTTCGCCCGCTTTCGACCCCGCCCTCTATTTTAGATGAGGCTCCGCCGTCATCGAAAGCGGCAGGTTGGGTCATCATCTGTCTCGGTATGGTTTATGTCATAGGTGCCGGCCTATATTTTGGACTGCCGTTGATTGGTGAGCCTGCAAGCCTCTTCACTGTAGCGGGACTGGTTTTACTCTTATCCTTACCGCTAATCCTGCTTTTTCTGCTTTGGCGGGCGCTGCGTCACCTCAGCGCTGTCAGTCAACAAAATGCCCAGCTTTCGAAAGCCGCAGAAATCCTTGTCTCGCCTGACCGCGAAGTATTACAACGGTCCGAGACTTTAGCCAGCGGCATTCAGGAACAAATCTCTAAAGTAAACAGCAGCCTATCAGATACTGTTGAGGCTCTGAAAGGCGTGCAAATTGCCGTCACGCGAGAAAGTCAAGCTCTCGATGCGGCGGGGCTGGTCCTGTCCAATAGGTCGGATGACGTCGGCCGAAACCTCACTCTTCAGAGGCAGGCACTTGAAAGTATGTCCGGCACTTTTGATACGCGGATGACGACGCTATCTTCTCAAATTGTAGAATCTGGACAAGTATTAGAAGGAATTTGCACTGCTGCGGAAACCAAAATTATGAGCGCGGGCGACGCTTTAGGGAAAGTTTCCGGGGTTCTCGATGAAACCGCCACGTCCTCTGCAGAACGTATTGCTGAGAAAGTCGCGACGTTGGAGGAAACAAATCTAAAACTCACCGAAACCGCCGAAACGTTCACCGCTAAAATAGGGAATTCTACAGAAACCCTACTGGAAACTGACAAATATTTCGCAGAGTATTCAGATAAATTTCAGGAGCTTAACGCCGAAACTCAATCTCAATTATCCGATTTGCAAGCAACAATTGGCCACGGCTATCAAATGCTCGACAATCTGAAAAGCTCCAGTGAGCTTCGTAGAGCTGACATTGCCTCCTATTATGAAGGCCTCTCAAATCAGTTGAAACAATCAGAGGATGATACACTGGCCGCCCAAGGGCAAACCGCACGCATGGTCGAAACAAACTTGGCACAGATGCGCCGTGATTTTTCTCGGATGGAAACGAACCTTCAATCGCTACAAATCAAACTCAATCGTTTGCGTGAAGCCTCGGACACAAAAGAGGAGGTTGAGGTCAAACCGGCACGACTTAATTTAACTCCTTTGGACTCTGACTTTCCGCCTGTTGAACCTCCCCGTTTTACCCAGAAATCCAAACCAAAAGTGCAGCCCGAGACGCCGTTGAACTTGGGCATGGATATGGAAATTGAAACGCCGGAGGACCCGCTTTTGAATTTTGAACCGGATGTGATCCGCCGTCCTGGTGAAACAGAGGTGAAATCAAAAGGTCGAGGGTTTGGTCGGCGGAATGAAAAAGATGAGAAATCAGCTTGGCGTTGGCGGGACATGTTGGGCACTTTGGAGCGTCCCGACAACGGTGGCACCGTTTCTCAACCCCCCGGGACATTCGAAGCACAGTCCACATCCGCACGAAAAATTGACGGTGTGGCGCTTTTGACCGCTCTGCAGCTCTCACCTGCGGCAATCGTAGATGAAGGGACGGTTGTGGATGCGACCCAAGCCCGCATTAATAGGGGCGAGCCGGGCCTTACCGCGACTGTTGCTGAAAAACTGCCCGAAGCGGTCGCGCACCTGAAGGCAAATCTTGAAAAAGACGCGGAGTTAAAAACCGATCTGCGGGCATTTACAGCCAATTTTTCCAAAACAATCGGCAATACACCGCCAACTGCGCCGGCCCTTAGGGCTGCGTTCGGTTCGCCCGATGGGCGGGCCTACCTGCTCTGTGCAGCGGCGTTTAAACCGGAATTGCGCGCTTAGAGCAATGCGGATAGTGTGAGCGTGACGGCCAGGCCGGTTAATCCAATGACCGTTGTCGCAACAGTCCAACTGCGCAGCGTCTCCTGAGGGGTTTGCGCGAGATACTGATTGACCAACCAAAACCCGCTGTCGTTGACATGAGAGGTCATGCTTGCCCCCGAGGCGATAGCGATAACGGCAAGGGCCGTATCGACAGGCGATAGCCCCGCAACGGCGGCGACCGGCGCGGCCAAGCCAGCGGCGGTAATCATGGCAACCGTTGCAGACCCTTGTGCAATTCGAACCAAAAACGCGACGATGAAGGCGAACAAGACAATTGGCATGCCCGTCGCTGACACCGCAGCCGCCAGGTCTTGTCCCACGCCGCTGTCAATCAATACTTGTTTAAAGACTCCGCCCGCCCCGGTGATGAGGACGACGACCCCGGCGGGCTCCAAAGATTTTGTCATAATTTCGCCGATTTTCTCACGCGGGACACGCCGCATCAGGCCAAAGGCCACATAGACATAGACACACGCAATTGAGAGTGCCGTGAAGGGATGGCCGACAAATTGAAAAATTATCTGCCAAGTGGGATTGTCCACGATAAGCCAGTCCATCAAACGGCCGAATCCACTCTCCGTATTAAAGCTCAAAGGGTCAATTTTCTGGAATGTTGACAATAGGATTAACACCAGCGGCATAGCTACGGCAAAAACAGCATGACCAAATCCGATGGAAGGGGCCCCTGAAGGCGCAGCGAAGTCTGCATCCCCCAACATTGCGGGCGTATTCCGATAGAAACGTGCCAAGACGGGACCGCCCAGTATTAACGCAGGAATACCCGCAATAAATCCGAAGAAAATGACCAAGCCGAGATCAGCCGATAATAACTCTGCGACAGCGATTGGTCCCGGCGTGGGCGGGATAAAGGCATGGGTAACGGCCAACCCTGCCAAGAGGGGCAGCGCGTAAGTCAGCAGCGCCTTCCCCGTTTTGCGGCTAAGTTTCTGGATAAGCGGCACGAGCATAATAAAGGCAACATCAAAAAAGACCGGAATAGCGACCAAAAATCCGACCAAACCCAATGCCCATCCGGCGCGGTCGTTTCGGAAACGGCCCAACAGGCGGGAGGAAATCGCCTCCAGCCCGCCCGCATGTTCCAACAGCGCTCCAAACATCGCGCCTAATCCGACGACGACCGCGACAAAGCCAAGTGTTCCGCCCATACCGTTTTTAACCGAATCCAGTACGGACATGGGGTCCATTCCAGTCATTAATCCCACGATGAGGGACACTAAGATCAGCGCGAGGAAGGCCGGCATTTTCTGCCTTAAAACCAAAAATAAAAGAATGGCGATGCCGATAGCCGCCATGAGCAATGAAAATGTCACGCGAAATCCCCCAATTTTTTCACTGTATGACAACGCTGTCGCAAAGATGTAAAGAGCTGTCCGGGATTTACAGCGTCTTGCCCTCTCTCGCCGCGAGCCCTATGGCCCCGCCATGATTGAACAAAATGGAAAATGGGAAACGCGCGTTGCGGAGAATGCGGATGTCGGTGAGCGTTTGGATAAATGGTTGTCCGGTTGGACGGAGCTGTCGAGATCTCGCATACGCGCCCTTGTCGAGACGGGAAATGTTAGAGCGGACGGAGATATTATCAGTAAGGTAACGTCCAAGGTTCGGCCCGAAACTGAATATGCCGTGCGTGTTCCGCCGCCCGTTGACGATACGCCAAAGCCCGAAAATATCCCGCTCGATATTTTGTTTGAAGACGATTATGTGATCGTTTTGAATAAACCATCGGGTATGACGGTCCACCCTGCCCCGGGATCGCGTAGCGCGACCCTCGTTAACGCGCTATTGTTTCATTGCGCAGATAGCCTGTCCGGTATTGGAGGGGTCATGCGGCCCGGTATTGTCCACCGCTTGGACAAGGATACGTCCGGCGTCATGGTTGTCGCCAAAACGGATAAAGCCCATCAAGGCTTATCCAAGCAATTTGCGAAACATTCCATTGACCGGATATATATGTGCCTCGTGCGTGGAGCGCCAAAGCCTCGCTCAGGCAGCGTTGTCTCCCGCCTCGCGCGCTCGCCCAATGACCGCAAGAAACAAGCTGTCGTCAAAGGCACGCTCAACAACATCGAATCTACGGATACGGGCCGACACGCAATTACGCATTATCGATACATCAAAGGCTATGGCAAAGCGCAACATGCCAGTGTCGGCACACCTAAAATTAGTCAGATGGAATGCCAGTTAGAGACGGGGCGGACGCATCAGATACGCGTGCATCTGTCCCACATTGGCTGTCCCCTGCTCGGCGACCCGCTTTACGGCAAGCAGCGTGCCTATGCGACCTCCAATCACCCGGCAGAGGAAGCGGTTCGCGTCGCTGTCGCTGATTTCAAACGCCAAGCCCTTCACGCGCGGCATTTGGGGTTCATCCACCCTATAACTAAGGAGCACCATAGTTTTGACGCGCCGGTCCCGAATGACATGCAACATCTTTTGGATGTGCTCGAAAATTTGCCTGTCAATTAACCGTGAAAAGATGTTCACCCCGGGAACTCTTTAAACCTGATAAGACTTACCTATATGTATGCGCTGGAGGAGCTGAGTCTCATGGCTGAAACTAAAACATTATCGACGAAACCATCCGCCAAGGATGCGACCTATAGCGGGAATATGAAACTCTCCGTTTCTCTTTCGCCAGAGCAAGGTTTGAATTCTTATCTGCAGGAAATTCGTAAATTTCCAATGTTGGAAAAAGACGAGGAATTTCGCTTGGCCAAGCGTTGGGTTGAGGACGGTGACACTGCCGCCGCCGAAAAGATGGTAACATCGCATCTGCGCCTGGTGGCGAAAATCGCCATGGGCTATCGCGGCTATGGCTTACCGATTGGTGAAATCATTTCTGAAGGCAATGTCGGCCTTATGCAAGCCGTTAAAAAATTCGACCCGGATAAAGGTTTCCGCGTCTCGACTTATGCGATGTGGTGGATACGCGCTGCGATACAAGAATATGTGTTGCGCTCTTGGTCGCTCGTGAAAATGTGAACGACAGCGGCGAAGAAGAAACTATTTTTCAATCTCCGCCGGATGAAGGGGGAAATGAAAGCCCTTGAAGACGGTGACCTAAAGCCCGAGCATTTAACGAAAATCGCCACTGATTTAGGCGTCAAAGAGTCTGAGGTGACGTCTATGAACCGCCGCATGTCCGGTGGCGGCGACAGCTCGCTCAACGTCACGATTGGCGGTGAGGACGGGTCTGCCCAATGGCAAGACTGGCTGACCGATGAGTCCGAATCGCAAGAAGAAATTTTGGGGGACTCACAAGAGCATGACGCCCGCATGGATTTGCTCCGAGAGGCTATGTCCGATTTGAATGAAAGAGAACAGGATATTATTACCCGTCGGCGGTTAGCTGAAAAACCAATGACCTTGGAAGAGCTCGCAAAAGTTTACAACGTTTCGCGCGAACGTATTCGTCAAATTGAAGCGCGGGCGTTCGAAAAATTGCAGGCTGCCATGCTCGCAGCAGCGCAACCTGCGGGTCTGCTTGAAGGATAAATTGGAACGAATCCCCCTCTCTTTCCGTTGATATTGTGAAGTCACCAAAATGGAGATTACACGATGGATATTTATGAACGTCTTGAAGAGGACCACGAAAAACAGCGCCAGCTCTGCGAGGACATCAAACACACGCGCGGCGATTCGGAAAAACGGAACCGCCTCTGGAGGGCTCTCCGGATTGAACTGGAGGCGCACGCATCCGCAGAGGAGCAGGCATTTTATTCCGAGTTGATGAAAGAGCCAAAAGGCACGGACGAAACACGCCACGCCGTAGAGGAACACCAGCAGATGACGGAAATGATTGAGGTTCTCGACAACCTCGACATGGACGCCGACGTCTGGATGAAAAAATTCGAAAAACTCGCCCACAAAGTTGTCCATCATGTGGATGAGGAAGAGGCAGAATTTTTTCCAAAGGCGAAAACGCTTTTTTCAGAGGCGGAAGCTAAGGAGATGGGCGACGCTTTCAGCGAACGAAAACCTGCCGAAGTGCGAAAGCAGCAGGCCGCGTAGTCGAGACAAGCCCATTGTGGGCGAGATAACTTCGGCGGCTCTCATGTTTTCCGAATAAAATTCCCAAGAGGTCCCGCGCCGTAAATTTTTTACATGGCGCGGTTTTTTTGTGCGTTCTCATCATCCTGAAACGGACGTGAACAGAACTGGGGTGTGTAGACCGCACACGGAAATTAACTGCGTGGAAAGCCTTTTTTGTCACGATATTTTTGATGTGATTAGAATAGGGATTCTACGATGTTTCAAATTCGGACGATATCCGCATGTTTATGCGGCGCTGCTGTATTGGCTGCCGCGGCCTATGCCCCGGTTGCAAATTCCTTTGGTATTGGCGTTCAACCCTCCACCGTTGAGATGACAATCAAGCCCGGTGATAGACAGCGCCAAATTGTCACCGTAGGCAATGTTCACAAAACAAAAACCATCAGCCTAACCATGGGGCTTGCGGATTGGTCATTGGATGAGAACGGAAAACTCATTCTTGATGCCCCGGGTGATACGGAGAGATCTGCGGCTGAATGGGTGAGGTTTTCCCCTGCGTCTGTGACGTTAAAGCCTGAAACATCTCAAGACGTTACAGTTGAAATTTCAGCGCCCTACAAGATCAAAAACAAGGGTGACCACCGGTTTGCTCTTCTTGCGACAACGATGCTGCCCGAACTGGACGCACGCGGGGAAGTCTCTGGAGTATGGAACCGGTATCAACTGGCGTCCCTGTTCTATCTGACCCTTACGCCTTCGAAGAGCCTGCCGGAAGTTACGAGCGTTGTTCTGAACCCCAAAAAACCCGGATTGGTTACCATGCAAATCAAGAACAGCGGCGATGCGCATGCGCGGCTGCAGGGGACGGCTTATCTGAAAGATGCGGAAGGCGATGTGGTCACCGAAACGCCCCTCAATGCCGTGGTTCTCGATGGCGGGAAGCGGACGTATGACATTGCGCTGCAAGACGCTGCTGAGTTGGACGCCGGAAAATACACGATACATTTCGACCTAAACAACACATTCGTCCCACAAAATAAATTTCGTGCGGCGGATATCCCTGTCGACCCCTTGGATTATGTTGCGAATTAAACGTATATCCTTGGCGGGGCTCGCCCTCGCCTCATTGGCGTCGTCAGCGCATGGGAGCTTTCTCGACACCGATTTTTGGTGCCGGACATATGGTTGCGCGGTCGTCCATGACGGTGTGAATTTTGACATCTACGATAATTGGCTGTTCGCAAGTAACTCCTGCTGCGTTCCTGTAGGCGGGCAAATGATCGACTTTTATGTCCGCGCCGAAAATACCAATGTTACGGGGTTATTGGGGGGCACGGGCCCAAATCAACCTAATGCCGACGAAGGATTTATGTTTGGCATTACGCAAGATGGTAACACGGTCAACACCAGTATCCTTGATGATGGCGACGGCTTTTTAGATGCCGCTGATAGTTTTGGTGCTTTCACACTAAATCCGAATACGGACATCCTTTTGGATGGTCCCGGGCGGGCCTACTCCCACAGTTTTTTCATCTCATCCCGCAACACGCGGTTCTCCCTCCGCGCGCTAGCCTCTATCTCAAACGCTACAGGCGATTTTGCTAATACAATTCAGCTTGGCGATATAAAACTCACGCCAAGTTTTACGGCCAACGGTAATGATGGGGGGTTCCAATTCGGATCCCGTGCGAATACGTCAAATATTCAGATTGTCAGCGGTGTTGATGACCTAGGCGACCTCACCGGTGTCCCAACACAAATAATGAATTTTGGACGACAGCAAGGCATCCGCCAAAGAAATGGGGATATTGACACCCAAACTATTCGCCTCGATTTTCTATACGAAATGCCGGAATACGACTTGAGCATGGGCACAGGGAGTTTGAACGTGGATGTCGCGTTTGATTTTTACCGCGAGAACTGAGCTTTATCAAAACTCGTCAGCATTATCTAAGCGGGTCTTTTCATTATATTTCGGTGTGACAAATGCCGTAAGAGCAGACATCAAACCTGACCCGAACAAAATTGCTGAAACAAGCGAACCTCCAAATTTCAGGTAAAACAAGCCACCCGAAATTAATGAAATTATCGCGCCGCCCATTAAGAGCCACCAAAACCGGCCGTTATAGGACACCTCAGCATGGGTCACATCGACCCTGTCTTCTTTCGACAATCCCGAAAAATATATGGCCGTTGAACCGCCTAGATAGACTCCAATTAATCCAATGATGCCCCAAATTCCGACATCCGTCATAAGTCCTAGATAAATACCGATGAGTCCAAGAATGAAGACGAAGAGGGAGGCTCTGAAATTGGCTTTTTTCAAGCGTCTACCGCCGGAATGATTGTCACACTTTCCCCACAGCCACAGGCATCCGTTTGGTTGGGATTTTTGAATGTAAATTTAGACGACAAAATATCGACTTCGTAATCCACGACAGAACCCAGCAGGAATAACACGGCCTTTGAGTCCACAACGATTTGAACGCCCTTATCTTCGACGACCTCATCGAATTTTTCAGGCTCAGCGACATAATCCATGAGGTATTCCATACCCGCACAGCCGCCATTCGTGACGCCAACGCGCAAATATCCCTCACCGCGTTCGGCAAGTATTTCGCTCACGCGAGCGGCGGCGGCGTCAGTCAATGTGACAAGCTTTGGACGCGGTCGCCGAGTTCTTACTTTTGCTTCAGTCATCATGATTACTTTCAATTGAGACCCCAACCCGGTTCCCGGTTTCGGAACTCCCTTACATTCGATTCACTGAATCAAATGCGAACACTCCGTTTATAACATATTCAATTCTAAGCGCGCTTCGTCGCTCATGCGGTCTGGTGTCCAGGGCGGCTCGAATGTCATTTCGACTTCAACGCGGCGGACGCCTTCAACAACTTCGCAAGCCTCACGCACCCATTCCGGCATCTCGCCCGCCACGGGACAGCCCGGCGCCGTGAGTGTCATCGTGACTTTCAGCAAGCGATCATCTTCCAATTCGACTTTATAAATCAGGCCTAACTCATAGATATCAGTCGGTATTTCCGGATCATAAACAGATTTGAGTTGGTTGATGACATCCGTCGTAATCCGCTCCAGCTCTTCCTCAGACGGCGGCTCGACCGGCGCGCCGGACACGTCCAGCATGTCGCGCTTCGGCGCAGCGGCTTTCACCTGACCGGCTTCATTCTCGGGCGTTAAACCCGGGATCATAGAGTTGGCGAGGGCTTCGGCCTGCCGCTGTCGATCTGTCATCGTGTTGTCCATGGCGAGAATATAGTCCTTTTGACCCAAAATTTAAAGTCAGGATAGAAAGACCGCGGCTTTGCGCACCGCAGCGACAAAGCGTTCTGCCTCGTCCAATGTGTTGTAAATGCCGAAACTGGCCCGCGCGGTGGAATGAATACCAAAGCGGTCCATGAGCGGTTGGGTGCAATGTTGCCCGGCCCGCACGGCGACGCCGTATTTGTCAAGGATTTGCGCAACGTCATGTGCATGTGCGCCTTGCAGGTTGAATGACAGAACGGGGCCTTTGTCCGCTGTGGTGCCGAAAATCTTGACCGAATTCATATCGGACAACCCATCACGCGCGGCATGGTAGAGCGCCATTTCATGTTGGCGCACATCTTCCGCATCAAACTGTCCAACCCAGTCAATCGCTGCGCCGAGGCCGATAGCTTCCAAGATGGGCGGCGTGCCCGCCTCGAACTTATATGGCGCATCGTTGTAGGTGACCAGGTCTTCATAGACATCTTCAATCATCTCGCCGCCGCCATTGAAGGGCTGCATGCGCTCGAGAATTTCCGATGTGCCGTAAAGCGCGCCAATGGCGGTCGGGCCGTAGAGTTTGTGTCCGGTCATGGCATAAAGATCGACGCCAAGGTCCTCCACATTCACGTCCATATGCACGGCGGCTTGGGTGCCATCCGCAATCATGATT
>CALFWV010000076.1 GCA_937927825.1 uncultured Caulobacterales bacterium
ACGCGTTGCCTCTGCCAAGCGATCGACGGCCATACGCAAAGATGATCGAACCTGAGCTTTCTGGTCATCCGATAACCTCGTGTTCGCTTCCAATAATTCAATGCGAGTCTCTAGCGTTTGCGCTGTAAATGCCGGCTCTGCTGAGACTTGCGCCTCTTGTCCATGTAATTGGCCTGCGCTTAAAATGCCGAAAGAAAATATGAAACCAAAGACCAAGAGGTGGGTCAGAATATTTTGGGCAAAACGCATTCTTGTGTTGAACGACAAACCTCGGAAAAAGTAAAGCGAGACGCGCTTTAATCCCAATCTCCGCGCAGTAAAAAACCGCCAAAGCTAGGCCCTGGCGGTCTCTTCATTCTGCATTTGGCGACGCGTTATTCGCCGTCCTTGAGTTTTCTCATCAAATAAACATGCTGCAAAGCCAGGCGGTTCGCTGTCTCTTTGAGATTCGCGGCGGCGGAATGGCCGCCGTCGATGTTCTCATAATAAAAGAAATCATGACCCTGGTCTTCCATCCGCTTTGCAAATTTACGGGCATGCCCAGGATGAACCCGGTCATCTTTTGTCGACGTAATCAGAAAGACTTCCGGATAATCGCCTTTGGGATCGAGATTATGATAGGGGGAAATAGAGCGTAGAAATTTACCCTCTACCGGATCGTCAGGATTGCCATATTCGCCCATCCAAGAGGCACCGGCCAACAGTTTATGAAACCGCTGCATATCCAAAAGTGGGACTGCGATGATGGCTGCATTGAACAAATCCGGGCGTTGCGTTGTCATAACGCCAGTTAAGAGGCCTCCATTGGAACCTCCTTCAATACCCAGATGCGCCGGAGATGTGACTTTCTTTGCAATTAAATCTTCGGCGACTGAAATAAAGTCATCATAAATTCTTTGGCGTTGTGTCTTTAGGCCCGCCTGATGCCAGTTGGGACCATACTCTCCGCCGCCGCGAATATTGGCCAAGACATAAACGCCGCCATTTTCGAGCCAGAGTTTCCCACGTGTCGCAGAATAAGAAGGGTTCAAAGAAATCTCAAATCCGCCATAACCATAGAGTAAAGTTGGGTTGGTTCCGTCCATTATCGTCGACTTTGACCGCACAATAAAATAAGGCACTTTCGTTCCATCGGCGGACGTCGAAAAGAATTGTTCACTGACCATATTGGAGGCATCGAACCAATCCGGCAGGGATTTGGCTTTCGCCTTTTTCCCGGTCGACGTATTATATGTCCAAAGCGTATCCGGGGTTAGAAAAGATTCCGTGCTGACGAAGGCAACATCTTCTTTATCATTAGTTGCCCCAATTGAGACTGTGCCATTGGCGGGAAAGTCTAATTTCTCAGACGACCATTTTTTACCGTCCCAATCAAAAGTATAGGCTGCGCTTTTCACATCACGAGAAATCGACAAGAGGACTTTTGATTTCGTCGCCCCATAACCATTGAGCGAGGACTTTTCGTCCGGGCTATAGACCAAATGAATGTCTTTAATTTCGCCATCGTCATCAAAATCATCAAAAGCAAAGCTCACCAGATCACCGGATTTAAAGCCGCGCCAATCTTCATTCAATGAGAGCAAAACCTGCCCTTTAAATTCTGATCCCAGACTGGCCTTCATCGGAATCGGGAATTTACGCATCTCGTCCACGCTTCCGTCGGCTTTGCGCGGAAAGTGGAAAACTTCGGAATTGTAAAAATCTACTGAGCGCGACACAACAATTTCGCGCCGTCCGTCGGATAATTCGAATGTGCCGCCCCAATAGCCCACATCCGTTTGCTCGCCTTTGCCGAGGAGAGCAGCCTCAGATAAGTCTGTCCCGCGTTTCCACAATCGCGCTTCGCGCGGATATCCAGAATCCGTCATGGTTCCATCGCCGAAATCTACACCAACAATCATGGTGTCTTTATCGACCCAATCCATCGTGCCTTTAGATTCCGGCGTGACAAAGCCGCCTTCGACAAAGCGCTTGGTTCGCGTATTGAACTCGCGCCGGACAACCGCATCCTTACCGCCGTCCGACAGGTTCACAATACACATCTCGTAATCGGGCCCGAGGCAGTTATTGCCCTTATACACCCAGTTCTTGCCCTCATCTTTAGCAAGCTTATCAAAATCGAGAACTGTTTCCCAATCGGTATTGTCCGATAGATATGATTCCAAGGTTGATTTCCGCCACACGCCGCGGACATGGGTTTCGTCTTGCCAGAAATTATGCACCTCATCATTACGATAAGACACGTAAGGAATTTTATCCTTGGACTGGAGAATGGCCAAAGCATCTTCATAAAATGTCTGATAGCGCGGGTCTGCTTTTAACACGTCCAACGAACGCGTGTTCCAATCTTTGACCTGGCCCAAGGCTTTGTCGCCCAGAACCTCTTCGAGGTAGAGATGGTCTTCATCCGTTTGACCGGCAGCTTCATAAGAAATCATTTGATAGGGTGTCTCAATCTTTTTGGTTTTCACAGCATTTGTAACGTCTGATACGGCTTGTTTTGTATCGGCAGCGCTTTTGCTGTTGTCGGAACAGGCCGCCAAGATAGCCGCCGCGCCGAGCAATAAGGCCGTTTTAGAAAAATAGTTAAAAGTCATCACGCTCTCCGTCAGTGTCTTGCAGGTAGGTAAAGCGGAGTTTTTCCGCAAGAGCAAGCGGCAGGCAAGGTTCGCTTTCGCTTCTATAGGTCGCGCTTTTCCTTGCACAGGTCTCAAGCGGGCATATATGTGCCGCATATGAAATTCTTAATCATGAACGGCGCGGGCAACCGCTTTGGAGTCTTTGATGCGCGCAACGCGCCCGGCTTTGGCCTGTCTGATACGCAGACAATTGAAATAGCCAAGCCCGGCGGGGCCATCATGGGCGAAAAAGGCGCGGATCAGATTGTTATTCTACGCGCGCCGAAATCGGGTGACGCTGATATTTTCATGGAAATCCGCAATCAAAAAGGCTTTGAGGTTGACGCTTGCGGAAATGCCACGCGGACAACGGCTTGGCTGCATATGCGCGACGCGCAGACCGACACCTGCGTTGTCGAGACGAATGACGGTTTACTCTATTGCACGCGCGCTGGCGAATTTAAGATCGCCGTGGATATGGGGCCTCCCAAACTCGACTGGTCACAAATCCCGCTGGAAGAACCCATGCATACGCATCATATAGACGTCAAACTCGGTCCGATTGATAATCCCATTTTATCAAATCCCGGCGCAGTCAGCATGGGCAACCCGCATTGCGTTTTCTTTGTCGAGGATTTCGAGCAAGTAAAACCCCATCTTGCAGGGCCAATGATTGAATTTCACCCGCTTTTCCCGGAACAAGCCAATGTAGGTTTTGCCAAAGTCGAAGCCGAAGACCGCATCCGCCTAAAAGTCTGGGAACGCGGGGTTGGCATGACATTGGCCTGCGGCACGGGCGCTTGCGCCGCCGTTGTCGCCGCGCACCGCCAAAAACGCACGGGCCGCGATGTCACCGTCGAAGTCGATGGCGGCACGCTTCACATCCATTGGCGCGAAACAGATGACCACGTCATTATGACGGGCCCTGTTGAGTTGGAGAGTGAAGGCACGGTTTAAGGCCCTTGAGAAAGCAACACCCAATTCAGGATATATTCAAGCCCGGCTGATTACACGGTCACATGGACATCTTTAGCCGCCGCATTCTCCGCACAGTTCCAGTAATACTCGCGGTCCCATTCATGACAGTTAACGCATGCGCCCAAGACGAACCAGCCGAGCCCTTTACATACACAAATGCCATAGAACGGATTAGAGCCAGTGGATATGAAGGCCCAATAAAAGAGCACCCAGCCATCATCGCACATGTAAAACAAGAGGCCGGCCCAAAACTAGAGTCTTTGATTAATGAGCTTAAAGAGGCCATCAAGGTAGAGGTTGAATTTGAGTATGGCGCGGGCGATCAGACCGTGGTGTTCAAACCCTATAAAGCTAAAAACTTTGTCCTTCACTCCATGGGTGTAGGACCGGATTTTTCCGTGATGGATGGTTTCCTCACCATGGGAGAAACCTTGGATTTATTGGAAATTCCCGACCTGCGAAATGCTATCGTTAAAATTGCCGTGCCCAGAGATAACAATGGGAATAGGCCTGAGCTAACAGTTCGGATCAGCCATACGGATGCGGCGGTCAAAATTCTCGTATCCCAAGACATCTACACGTCAGAAACCTATCTCATTGATGGGTTGTCTTTTCACGAACTCATCTCGATTGAGCTTGGCGACCGAATCCTGAACCCAAAGCTTCTCTATAGTTTTTAGCGGCTTGATTGGAAACTAACCAAAGACTGCCTGCCGCGCTGACTTGACCAAATGCTCTGTCTCCACCACATGGCAGCCATGGCGGAAACACCCGACACACAGGCTACGAAAGTCATTACGCTCGGCTGCCGTTTGAATGCCTATGAGTCCGACGTAATCGCGCAAAATGCGCGGGACGTAGACGACCGAGGCGCGGTTGTGATTAACACCTGCGCCGTAACCAATGACGCCGTGGCCGAGAGCCGCCGTCAGGTCCGCAAAGCCAAGCGCGATAATCCGGATGCCCGCATCATTGTCACAGGCTGCGCCGCGCAAATTAACCCGTCCATGTTCGCGGATATGGCCGAGGTCGATCAAGTCCTCGGCAATCATGAAAAGATGAATCCCATGAGCTTTGGCCCTGATGCGCCAACCGAACGTATTCGCGTGAATGATATTATGAGCGTGCGCGAGACCGCCCCGCAATTTATGGGCAGCGAAAATTCACTGCCGATTAAATCGCAATCCCGCAGCCGGGCCTTTCTGCAAGTTCAAAACGGCTGCGACCATCGCTGCACATTTTGTATCATCCCTTATGGACGCGGAAACTCACGATCCGTACCCGCGGGCGAGATTGTCGGCTCTGTAAAATCCCTGGTCCGTCAAGGGTATAATGAAGTTGTGCTGACGGGCGTCGACTTATCGAGCTGGGGCGGAGACTTGCCCGGCACGCCGCCACTGGGCGATTTGGTCCGGCGTATTCTGAAACTCGCACCGGAACTCCCACGTCTGAGATTATCCTCTATCGATCCAGCCGAAGTTGATGAGGTCTTATTTGATTTGCTGATTACAGACCCGCGGATGAGCCCCTATTTGCATCTGTCATTGCAATCAGGGGACGATATGATTTTGAAGCGGATGAAGCGGCGTCATAGCCGTGCGGATGCAATCGAGCTGTGCCACCGCCTGAAAACGGCCCGTTCCGAATTTACATTTGGCGCGGATATTATTGCGGGTTTTCCCACCGAGACCGACGAGATGTTTGAAAACTCGCTTAGCGCCGTGTCCGAAATTGGCATTCCGTGGCTGCACGTTTTTCCCTTCTCTGCGCGCGACGGAACGCCGGCTGCAAAAATCCCGCCTGTAAATGGTAACATCGTCAAAGCTCGCGCTAAAATCTTGCGCGATGCGGGCGCTACGGAAAAAGCCGCACATCTACAAACCCGCATTGGCGACGAAGATGAGGCGCTGTTTGAAGAAACAGGTTTGGGCCGCCTACCGGATTTTTCTATGGTGAAGGTGGACAATCCAGCTGCCGCAGGTAGCTTGGCCCGCGTGCGTATCACGGATGCAGGCGCTGAACATTTGATAGGACAGGTCATTGGCTGAGAAAAAGAAAAAGAGCTTTTTGGGCAAGCTCGGCTTTAAATCCAAAGCGGATAAGCTCGCCGAGGAGGCTGCAGCCAAGGCCGCCGCTCAGCAGCGCGTCGATGAGAAAATGGCGGCGCGGATGGCGGCCATTAACGCGGCGGCCCTCGCCTCTGCCCGTGAACAGGATGAAGCCTCGCAAGACCTTAGCGCGGAAGAAACAGCCGCACGTGAGCTTGAAGAAAAACGCCTGGCCGAGATTCAAGCTGCCCGCGATGTGGCCCGTGCCAAACAGCTGGCCGAGGAACGCGCCCGCAAGGAGCAGGAAGCCGCAGTCGAAGCCGCGCGGCTTGAGGCCGAAGCGGCAAAACACGCGGAACAAGAGGTGGCCCGTAAAGCGGAAGAAGGCCGCTTAGCCGCTGAGGCGGAGGCCAAACGCGCCGCCGAGGAAGCCGCTCGGCTTGAAGCCGAAGCGGCCGAGGCGGCACGCATTAGGGCTGAGGAAGAAGCCGCTCTTGCCAAAGCAAAATCAGAGGCGGAAGCGGAAGCCCTGAAAGTCCAACAAGCGGCCGAGGCCGAAGCCCGCGAGACCGCGCGCCTCGCGGCGGAAGCGCAACGCCAAGCTGATGAAACTGCGCGGTTAGAGGCGGAAGCGTTAGAAAGCGAAAGACTCGAAACCGAGCGCCTTGAAGCGGAACAACTCGCCAAAGAAAAAGCGGAGGCCGAGCGCCTGAAACGCGAAGCCGATGAGGCCGAGCGCCGCGCGCGTGTCGCCGAAGAGAAAGCGTCTCGCGAAATCGCTGAACGCGAAGCCGAGGAAGCGGCCAAAGAAAAACGTGCGGCTGACCGCGCCGCTGCCGGATTACCGGCAATCCCGGCGGAACCTGAACCGCTGGCCGCAGGCGGGTTCATGAGCCGCATTTCTGCGGGCCTGCGCAAATCTACATCGCGCATGACGGGCCAAGTTGATGCCGCCTTCACAAAGCGAAAATTAGACGAAGATGCTATTGAGGAATTGGAAGACATCCTTGTCATGTCTGATTTGGGCTATGGCGTGGCCTCAAAAGTGACAGACAGGTTGCGGGAAGATAAATTTGACAAACAGATCACGGATTTGGAAGTCAAAATCGCCCTCGCCGATGTCATTTCCGACATTCTTACCCCGCTGGAGCGCCCCATTGTTTTCGGCATGGCCAAACCACAAATCATGTTGTTTGTCGGTGTGAACGGCTCGGGTAAAACAACGACCTTGGGCAAGATTGCGAATAAATATACCAACCAAGGCAAGAAGGTTTTGATTGCTGCAGGGGATACATTTCGCGCCGCCGCGGTGGAGCAGCTCACCGTTTGGGGCGATCGCGCAGGCGCGCCCGTGATGAGTGCGGAAAAAAATGCCGACGCCGCGGGCTTGGTCTTTGATGCAATTAAACGTGCCCGCGAAGATGATGTTGATATCCTGTTGATTGATACGGCGGGACGCTTGCAAAACCGGACGGAGTTGATGGAAGAGCTTTCCAAAATCATTCGCGTTATTCGCAAACAGGACGCGACGGCGCCGCACCATTCTATCCTCGTCCTTGATGCCACAGTGGGTCAGAATGCCTTGATGCAAACCGAAGCGTTCCGCGACACGGCAGATGTAACGGGCCTGATAATGACAAAACTGGACGGCACAGCCAAAGGCGGCGTGCTAGTTGCGCTCTCGGATAAATATGGCCTTCCCATTCACCATATCGGGATTGGTGAAGGCATAAATGACCTTGAGAACTTTAGCGCGCCGGTCTTCGCCGCGGCCTTGTCAGGCGTTGCAGATGCGCTGGAAGCTTAGGTCCCTTAACCGTTAATTTCGGCAGGCGGACCGGGTGTTAGCCCCGTCCGGCACCCGCCGAATATTTAATTCTTAAAGTTCCTGGCTAGCGTCGAGTGCGTTTTGGACCTTGGCGTTCATAGGCCGGATAGCCTTCCGTTCCGTAATACCCAGATGTCGATCCCTGCCCTGCGTGAGATGTGGACCCGGAATATTGAGGCGATGTCGATGCGCCTGTCGAATAGCTTGACCCGCCGGAATAGGGAACGCCCGGCCTATAGGGCGTCCCGTCAGAATATGTCAGCTCACCCGTCGGTGTGGCTCCGCCGGAATAAGACGTGCCGCTCGAATGAGAAGACCCGCCCGAATAAGAGCCGGACGACATGTGTTGATCGCCGGATTGATAAGACTGGCCGGGCCGTATGGTTCCCGTACCCGGCTGGCACAACACCCGACGCCATTCATAACGCTCTGGGCTGACCAAAACTCTTGTTTCAACCTGCCCCATAACCGGCGGGACATCGACTTCATAGGCTTCGGCGGGACGAATAAGGTCTTCAACCGTCACAGACGAATATTCAGCCGGTACAGGAATTTCCTGAACGCCGCCCGGATCGGACACAACTTGCTTTGTAATCGTTTTATATTGCGGGGCAACGGGGGTGCGCGTAATCCGCGGCGGGGCCGTTAACGCACGGCGCGTTGTTGTGACGGATGTTCCCGGTTCCTCGACCAAACACCAGATTTCGCAGCCCGGGCCGCAACTCTCGCCGCCATTTTGTGTCGTGGCATAAGAGCGGCCTTGATATCCCCCGCCGGAATGAGCGGGCGGGCGCAAGCGACCATCCGCCGTAGAATGAATGACATAACCCTGCCGTTGCAGTTCACCCGGATTGCCGCGTTTCCAGACTAAATGCGGCGCGCCGGTTTGGATGTTTTCCATTACCGTTGAGAATTGCGGCGCCGAGACGGACAAGCGATCATGCGCAGGACGCGTGAGGATGCGCTCACTGACACTGCGGTAGCTCGGCTGACGCACGACGTAACGCGTGCTCGGCTCTTTTGTCATAACATTTTCAGTTCGGCGTTGAAATTCAGGCTCCGTGACCTCCAGATTCTGAAATCCGTCTGCAGTCTTAATCGTCTCTGAACCGGTTGAATATTGCGCGGGAATTTTGACCTGGGCATAGCATTCACCGGGATTCGCGACGGGGGGCAGCGCAGACGGGAAACCCGTCGGTCCATTTGCAAAGGCTGTCCCAGCGCCCCCGAGCAATACTGTCGCCAAGGAGGTTTTAAGGGAGGTGGTGATTAAGCGTCGCATAGATGTCTCCGTCTTAGCGTTGGTATCGTGTCCAGAATAAATAAAAAATAATCAAAGCAACGGCGGCGCCGGCGATGTTCGCTGCGGCATCCGCCAATGAGCCGGTCCGGCCTAAATTCATCGTGTGCTGCGCAATTTCGATTCCCGCGCCCAGGACTGCGAAACCGAGAAAAATCCAACCGCCCCACAGCCTTGGCCAGCCCAGTCGCGCAAGACCCGACAAAACGGCATAAGCGCCAAAGTGGAGAATTTTGTCCATATGCGCCATGCCGCCCGCCGAGACGGAAGGCCTCAAACTCATGAGGAGAACGACCGCGATTGCGACAAAGGTAAGACATTTGCAGAGGTGTGAAAACTTGGTCATCGCCCCGCCTATAAGGCACAACGGGGGGCAGAGCGACGGCAGGACTGCGATCATTTCGCGGTAATACGGTGATTTCAGCCTCCCCAAAAAGCAATTTAGAGTTAACAGGGCCTTAATTATGGCACTAATGTGGCAATAACGGCATTTCAGATGAACAAAGACTGAGAAAAACAGCGGGTAACTGCTAAAAACTTATCGCGCCGCATATGAGACTTAGGCTTGGATTCAGGCCTTCAACGCGTCAGAAGCGAAACGGGGCATGCAAAAAGAATGGGTGAATTATGACTGTTTTAGACCCCAAAGAGGTTGCTGAGGGTTTGGACGGATGGACAGGTGGTGATGATTTCATCACAAAAGTCTTCCGCTTCGATGATTTTGCGCAAGCGTTTGGTTGGATGACCCGCATTGCAATCACAGCTGATAAAATGGATCATCATCCGGAATGGTTTAATGTCTATAACCGTGTTGATGTAACTTTGACGACCCATGATGCCGGCGGGGTCACAGATAAAGATGTGACTTTGGCGAAAGCCATGCAACAGGCGGCCTCATAATGCGGCGTCTTCTCCTTTGCCTTTTACTCGGCACATCAATCCCGGCCTATGCTCAAGAAAACCCTGCCGCCGCACGATTAGACCTCAGCCTGAGCTGCCCCGGCGGGGCCGTCATCGAACTGGACGGACGTCTTGTTTGTGAGGCGGAAGACTCGCTGTCGCTTTTGATTTCGGACTTTGAAGCGGCAGAATTGCGCGGAGATGTTTATAGATTAGGGCAGGAAGGCGACCGGGAAGCCCTTAAACAATTACCAAATATTTCGCTGGACGCGGCAGCTGCACAAAATTCTATAACCACGGGCTTCTTGGCTCGCCATGCGGCGTTGTCCTCAACGCCCATGAACTCTGAAGATCGGTTGAATTATGATCTGTTGGGTTTTGTCCTGACGCAACGTCAACGGCTGGCGCCTTTTGACATGGCCCGTGTCCCGTTCACAAATGACAGTGGCTTTTTCAACGAGCTCTCCTTTGTCGTCAGGCAAACTGATTTTAAAACGACGGAAGATTACGAAGCCTATGCGGCCCGCCTCACGCGGCTCCCGCGATATTTCGGGCAAGCCAAAGAAAATATGCGCCGCGGCATAAGAACAAATTTTACCGCCAGTGCAGAAATTTTACCCGGCATCCAAGAGATGATCGACGTTATGGCCGACACGCCGGCTCAATCTCACCCGCTATATTCTCCCTTTAAATCTTTCCCTGACACGGTCTCTGAAGCCGACCAAAACCGGTTGCGCGGCCTGGGCAAAGCGGCCTTGGAGAGCGCCGCGATTCCTGCCTATCGGGATCTCGCCAAATTCATGAAAGACGAATATGCAACGGCGGCCCGGACGACAGCCGGATTGGGAGCAAGCGAAACAGAGCGCGAATATTACCGCGCCGTGACACGCTATTTTACCACGCTCGACATCAGCCCGGACGAGGTACACGCTTTGGGCCTAACCGAGGTTGCGCGGATTCGCGGTGAAATGGATGCCGTCATCGCAGAAACCGGGTTTGAAGGCAGCTTCGCGGAGTTTCTGAACTTCTTGCGTACAGACCCGCAATTTTACGCGCAGAGCCGTGAAGAATTGCTGATGCACGCGAGCTATATTGCGAAACAACTCGACGGTAAGATGCCTGAATTTTTCGCGACTTTGCCGCGCCTGTCCTACGGCGTTATTCCGGTACCGAAAGAGATTGAAAAAACCTATACGACGGGCCGATATTTCAGCGGAAATCCGGAACGTGGGCAGGCCGGAAACTATGTGGTGAACACCTATAATCTTCCCAATCGTCCGCTTTATAATCTAGCCGCCCTGACGGCCCATGAAGGTGTACCCGGACATCACATGCAAATCGCAATTGGGCAGGAACTTAAAGGGCTGCCGAAATTCCGGAAAAGCTTATACCCTAATGCATTCGGTGAAGGCTGGGGTCTCTATGCTGAAAAGTTAGCGGGTGAGATGGGCATTTATAAGACACCCTACGAACGGTTCGGCCAATTATCTTATGAAATGTGGCGCGCTTGCCGCCTGGTCGTGGATACCGGACTGCATTGGAAAGGCTGGACACGGGAAGAGGCCGAAGCCTGTTTCTTGGAAAATTCTGCCTTGGCACCCCATAATATCAAAACGGAAGTTCAAAGATATATCAGCTGGCCCGGACAAGCCTTGGCCTATAAAATCGGAGAGCTGAAAATTTTGGAGCTTCGCGCAAATGCTGAAGCCGCCTTGGGCAATGATTTCGATATCCGGAAATTCCATGACGCCGTGTTGTCAAATGGCGGAATCCCGCTGGATATACTTGAAGATCAAATCGAGCGATTTATCTTTGATGAAAAACAGCGAATTGCGCAAACTTTGCCCGCCTCGCCGTCTACGCCTTAGCGTAAATTTCGGTCTCAGCGTGTAAGGAGACTCAAACCCACAAAAAAGCCTGCCGACCACAGTCCCAAAAATTGACCGGGTCGGCAGGCAATGTTCACGTCTGCCCCTTGTCGGAGGCCAAGGCGTTTAGAAGCGGTAGCGACCGCGTAGCGTGACAGGGATAGAGACCCGGCCACGATTATTATTCAAGCCGCCCAAGGGGGTTCCCGCACCGAGAACCGAGTTGTTTGACTCCAGCCCGCCCTGATACCGAACACCTGTTTCGAGACCAATGGTTGTGTATTTTGCAATCGGTGTTTCAACGCCGACAAGACCGGCGGCTGTTCCGACCCAGCTGTCATTATAAAGAGGGACTTCAGCTGCGCTGAATGTTGCGCCGCCGAGTTGCGTGTTCACAACGCCAATATCATTGACACGACTTACACCTGCTCGGCCCTCGACATAAGGGCGGATGCTGTTGAATATGATTCCATTTGTTGGCGCGAAATACTGACGAAGGCCAAGCTCTGCCCCATAGGATTTATAGTCTGTCAAAGCGCCGGTGAGTGTTTCCCCGCCGATTGTGCCCCAATCTTGCGCGCCGTCACTTTGCGCTTGCTCATAGTGGCCCAGAAGGGTGACTTTGGTATTGGGCGCCAAAGCGTAAGAACCGCCAAGTTCTGCCCGAACACCTGTCTCATAAGCATCGCCGAATGAGATTGAGTTGAAGTCAGTATTTGGATTTGGATTGGTACGGCTAGCCGTGATGATGTTTTTACCGGCAGCGAATGACGGTCCGATACCGCCTTCAAGGTTCCAACGCGCCAAGCAATTACCTGTATGGCATCGCGTTTGCGGGGCTTGCGCAACGGGCTGGCCGTAATATCCGGTCTGTGCGTTATAATTGGAGTGTTGTTTCGGTCCGTTCATGCCCAAAAAAGAACATCCGGAGAGAGCTATAGCGGCTGTGCCGAGCATAAGAAGTCGCATGGTTTTCACCCTTATTGTATCGGATTGGCACAATCGCCGTCAATATCCGTCATCTTCGGGAAGGGTGTTGCAAACCAAAGGCCAAACCAGCGCCTAATGTCATTTTTGCATAAAAAACCCGGCTTCGAGAAGCCGGGTTCGAAATTTTATATTGTCAATGCCCTAGAAAGCTAGACGTCCACGGAGTTTGACAGGAATAGACAAACGCGCGTCGCTGTCTGTGTTGGCTTTAAGGTTATCGCGCCAGCGCAGTCCGGTTTCAATACCAACCGAGCCGCGGCCGCCAACGGCCATTTCTGCGCCGACAATACCAGCAGCAGTTGGACGCCATCCGCTTTCAATGAAGGTTTGATTATCAAAGACCGAGCCATCATCCTTAAATGCCTGTGTCAATTCAACATCATTATTATAGGCAAAACCTGCGGTCGCACCGACATAAGGACGGAACCCGATATTGTGTCCAACATAGCGGCGCACGCCGCCTTCGATTGTATATTGCTCCAAATCGCTAAACTGACCTGTTATGTCACGCGCCGTGGATGATCCGATGTCCGGTGTGAACGCGCCTGTGACCGGATCATAAACTCCGGATTGGAACGAGCCGGTGTCAACCGATTGACCCTCTTTTTTGGAATAGGCTGCGGAGGCCAATAACGTTGTATTCCGAGAGACATCATAGCTACCTTCGGCGCCGTAAACGTAGCCGTCAGAGAATGCATCAGAGTAGCTGATCGAGTCGAATGCACCTGCACGGCCGCCGCCACCTTCAGAAGGGCCAATGCCCTTTCCAGGAATAAGATCTCCGTCAATATCACGTTCCGTGCCGCCGAAGAATTCAAAGCCGAAAGGCAAAGCTGCGCCAACGCCGCGCAATTGCGGGACGCCGAATGGCTGAGCGTAAGGTTGCGGCACATAAATTGGTGCGCCCACGACGTTCTGAACATAGGCGCCATTAACATACTGACCGTTGCTCAGCTGCGTTCCGACGACATTTCCGCCAAAACCACTTGGGCTGTAAAGTGTATTCGCGCCGCCAAATGAGCCGCCGATACCTTGGGCAGCAAGACCTGCGCCAACAGCGCCCGGCCCGAAACCTGCTTGACCGAAACCAGCCCCGACTTGACCGAACCCAGCCTGACCAAATCCAGCTCCCGCTTGGCCGAAGCCCGCTTGACCAAATCCGGCTCCGCCAGCGCCATATCCAGCTTGACCGAAGCCCGCTTGTCCAAAACCGGCTCCCACTTGTCCAAACCCAGCACTGCCAGCGCCGTATCCAGCCTGGCCGAAGCCCGCTTGACCAAACCCAGCTTGTCCAAAACCGGCTCCCGCTTGTCCAAACCCGGCACCGCCAGCGCCATATCCTGCTTGGCCGAAGCCCGCTTGCCCGTAACCTGCGCCATATCCCTGACCGACACCATATGCGCCGCCTGCACATCCGGCGGGACCGCCATATGCACCTGATTGACCATATTGACCGTAAGAGGCCGTCTGAACGGGAGCACATCCAGCGCCGTAAGCGCCGCCCGATGTTCCGTATCCGTTACTCTGACCACCCATGCCAAGCCACGAGCAACCCGACAATAAAACCGCTGATAAAGCGCAAGCTGCAAGCCGCATATCGGCCTCCTTCTTTTTCGAACTAATTAATCTGTTTTAATTTAAAACAGAATATACTTAAAAAACTGTTCCCAAACCGGAAACAAAACCTTAACGATTCCAAGTCTTTGCTTGGTTAACGCCACCAAAGCTCTGTAGAACCCTAAAAATTGACTGATCCCCGCAAAGTCACGGGAATTGAGATGTTCGCGTCTGCGCGCTCACCATTCGAATATTTTCTACCGCCTTCAACACGAAGTCCGCTTTCCAGGGCCAAAGCAGCGCCTGGGGTAACTTGCCATTCGGCACCGACATTTAGTTGTCCGGCGGGCACCCACTGGTCATCAAAAATTCTGACCGTTGTTGGCGCGCCTGCTATGTCATAAAATTGAGCTGGCGTGTTCGCATCCGGCACTTCACCGCCCAGCGCAAAACCCCGTTCATAGAAGCGTTGACGTTGTGTCACTTTCACATCGACTTGGTCATAATGGGACACGCCGGCGGACGCCCCAACAAAGGGCGTTACGGTTTTATATCCATCTGATTTGACGAGTGGATTCAGGTAATGACGGGCGCCGGCTTCAAGATTGATGCGGCGCATGTCGGAGAAATCATAATCAAACTCTGCAATTTTCTCATTCGGAATAAATGAGACCGATCGGGATGTACCCGTGCGAATATATTGTTCTGGAACAGCCGCAACGGCAGGCGTGTCATTTGTTCCTGGGCTCGCGGGGACGGCTGGTATGCCCGGTGTCAATATACCGCCGGTTAACGGATCAATGAGGGCCGGAATTTCAGGTGTACCGCCGAAAGAGGGAGTCCCTGGGATAAAGGGCTGTGCATCCACCGGAGGAATATAATCATACACTCCGGTATCTTCTACACGGAAAAGTGTCGCTTGCACACTTGCCGCCGTCCCGGAGTTACCTCTTGAATGACTATAACCCGCATTGGCAAAGAACGTTGTCTTGTCGCCTGCGATATATTCCAATCCACCAGAAATACTAGCGGGTGATGCCCAAGCATCGTCAAAAGAGATGTTTGGAACGGAAGCTTCCTCATAAGTATTATCTCGGAAGTATTCTCCACCCGTGGTGCGTTGATTCGCCGTAAATGTCACTTCGACCAAATCACCAGTCCCGTCCGCGCCAGTTCGGCTGACTTCATTATAGGTCTGGGGGTTATAAAGCCCTATGGGATCAATTGAGAAACTATCATAATCAATTAAATCCCCGCCAACGCTACGCTCAAGGCCGAATGACAATGCGCCTCTAAGCTTTGGCTTTCGTTTCTTTGGACCGCGCGTGTGATACGCCATGGCCGGGTTTTGACCCACAGCGCGGCCATAAGCACCATCTGTATATTGCGGCTGACCAAATTGTGGTTGCTGCGGGAAGCCGCCTTGCGCGCCATAAGCGGGCGCAGGTTGACCATATCCTGCGGTACCAATGGTGACTTGTTCCGGACGACATCCGCGCGGAATAGGCTGACGCGGTGACGCGATTTGGCAATGCTGACCATATTGCTGCACGCCATACTGACCGTGATGAGCGGCCTTCTGCTTAGCGAACGGGTTTTTATACCCCGAAGCCTGACCGCCAATAAATGAACAGCCCGATAGTAGAACAGCCGATAGTGAAACCGACAAAGTTACAGACCCCAGACGCATATCGTCCCCCGAATTCAAACATGGGAGACAAGTGCCTTCCCATCATGGTTAACGATGGGAATGAAGGAACTTGCTTAACAAGCCGTTTAGGCGACGCATTTTTCCTGAAAAGAGATATCGGTCCCTTGGGGTTAAACGGTGATGAGGGGTTAAAAGAGCGCTTTTACAGCTTCCGGTGGGCGTCCAATTATGGCTTTCGCGCCAGTGAAGACCACCGGGCGCTCTATCAAAATGGGATAATCGGCCATTGCTTTGACCAATTTATCAGGAGAGGATTCGGATTTTAAATCCAGATCTTTATAGATCCGCTCGCCGCGGCGCATAAGGCCGCGCGGGTCATCAAGGCCAAGGCGCACGAGGATGGAGGCTATCTCATCTGTATCTGGCGCGTCCTCTAAATATTTCCTGCATAAAAATTCCACACCCGCTGCCTCAATCAAAGCCAAAGTCTCGCGGGACTTCCGGCAGCGTGGGTTGTGCCAAATGGTCAACATAATCTGTCTTTCGCTTTGCCGCCGATAGGGCGCATGTTGCTTTCGCATAGACTTATCGCCAAAGGGGAGCTGTGACCACGTCTATTCCAAAAGTCCTGATCCTGAGCTCCACTGTGGCCAGCTCCCGCGTGGGCGCGAGCGCGGCCAGTTTTTGTCTGCAAAGATTAGGGGTCGAAACCGTCGTTCTGCCGACGACATTGATGGGACGACACCCTGGATGGGGGGCGCCGGGCGGCGGGGCCACAGATCCCGCCGTTTTAAGTGATGTGTGGGCAGGCGTCGCCGCTCAAAACTTGAAATTCGATGCCGTTCTGACCGGATATATGGGGGATAGGGCTCACATTAATCTAGGGTGTGACATCATTGATTACGTTAAAACTCGAAACCCAGAGGCGATGATTGCCGTTGACCCGGTTATGGGCGATCATGGTCAACTTTATATCCCAGACGACAGAGCAGCCGCCATAATAAAGCGCCTGATTCCCAAAGCGGATTTCATCACGCCAAATCTGTGGGAACTTGATTTCATCAAGTCCCGACTGGCAGACGGGGAGACTTTACCCCATCGTTTAATCACCTCCGTTCTGGATGGGGACAATATTGGCGCCGTCTGGCAGGATAATCAGAGCCGCTGGCAGGTGAGCCATGCAAAATTTGAGTCCGTCCCACACGGCGGCGGCGACAGTTTGGCCGCCTTGTTCTTAGGGCGGCTGCTCTTGGGTGAGACCCCCGCAAACGCCCTCGCGCGGGCAGTCGCCTGTGTTTTTGAACTCATGCGGGCAGCTGATGCTCTCGACGCAGGTGAATTGCCACTCGTCAGAATGCAGGCCTTTATAAATGATGCGATTGCGTTACAGCTGCGCTCATGAGTTCTTATCCAATATCCGGTCACCTGCCCGCGCAATTTGACGCACTGCGCGCGGTTATCGCCGCTAATCACTCGGAATTTGGTGAGCTGGGTTTTCAGTTTTGTGTCATGCGCCGCGGTGAACCGCTGATTGATATACGGGCCGGGTGGACAGACCGACACCGGACGCGAGAGGTGGAAGAGGACACGCTCTTTGCCGTCTTCTCGTCGGGAAAAGCGGCGGCAGCGCTCGTGATAGGCTGGTTAGTGGAAGAAGACCGGATTGGATATGACCAATTGGTCGATACAATCTGGCCCGAATTTGCCCAAGCCGGTAAATCGGGCCTTACAATTGGCCAAATCATGAGCCATCAGGCCGGATTATCCGGCATCACCAATCCTGAATGGTCCGCCAAGGACTGGTTTGATTGGGACAAAACCATTGCGCAATTGGAGCAACAAGATCCGATTTTTGAGCCGGGCAGCGCATCGGGCTATCATCCGGTCACATACGGATTTCTCGCAGGAGAGATTGCAAGGCGCGCCGACAAACAACAACGCAGTTTGGGACGTATCCTGCGCGAGGACCTATGCCAGCCCGGTCAGTCTGATGTTTGGATTGGTCTCCCGCCGAGCGAACATGGCCGCTGTGCCGATATGCAAAAGCCAAAAGCCCTGCCCGATATGGGCGAGATCACGGAAGCGACCCGTTGGGCCTTTCTAAAGCCTTGGTCCTCCCCCGGTGGGATGGGCGCGGCCGCATGGCGCGAAGCAGAATTGGCGGGATCAAATTGTCATGCAACCGCGCGGGGACTGGCGGCACTGATGCAGGCGGGTGTGGATGGACGAATAAGCGATATTCCCATTTTTTCGGAAGACACCCAAACCGCCTTTGCCAAATCCCGTATCACAGGCCCGAATCTGGTGTTGCCGTTTGACTTGGATTTTGCCGCAGGCGTCATGCGCAATGCGCCCAATTATTTCTACGGGCCCAATGCGGATACTTTGGGCCATAGTGGCTGGGGCGGGTCTTGTGTTTTTGCAGACCCCGTCAGCGGATTACATGGGGCCTATGTGATGAATCGGCAGCGCAATAGCTTGCTCGGGGATGTGCGGCCGCGGGCGTTGATCAATAGCGTATATGCTGCGCTATGAGTGCGTTTATCGAAAAACTTTGGGAAATTGGGCCGGCTCTGGTCGACGGCACGCCCCATGCCCGGGAACTCGGCGTGAAATTCGTGGCGATTGATAAAGGCTTGGCCACCCTGTCACTCCCTTATAATGTCGAACTGATTGGAGACCCCCGGTCTCGCGTTATCGCAGGCGGAGCCGTCACCACAGTCTTGGATCAATCTTGCGGGCTGGCTGCAATTGCGGGCTTTGACGGGTTTGCCCAACTCGCAACCTTGTCTTTGCGGATAGATTATCAACGCTCGGCGACACCTGGCAAAACGATTATTGCCGAGGCCGTGTGTTATAAGACAACGCGTCATGTCGCCTTTATTCGAGCAACGGCCCATGACGGAAATCCGGAAGATCCCGTCGCGACGGCGCAGGCTGCCTTTATGTTGACCGGACCCTTATACAAAGTGACGGATGATGTGACAAACACGGGAAAAACCGAGGGGCAAACCACATGACCCAACGGTTAACCGATGATCTTATAAATTCGATTCCTTATGCAAAGATGCTCGGCGTCAAAGCTGAGTTTTCTGATGGCGGGTTACTTCTGATATTACCCTATTTGAAAAGCAATATCGGGAATCCAACGCTACCCGCGTTGCACGGCGGGGCGATTGGCGGATTTATGGAAGTTTGTGCAATGGCAGAATTACGTCGGCGGGCGCCTGAGCTCCCCTTTGCCAAACCGATTGGTGTGAACATCGATTATTTGCGGCGCGGGAAACCAGTGGAGACATTTGCACGGGCAGATATCTTTAAGGAAGGCGCTCGCGTGTCCAACGTGCGGGTGAGAGCTTGGCAAGAGAGCGAAGACAAACCGATTGCCGCGCTAAGCGGGCATTTTTTGTTGCCGAAGGCAAAATGAGCGCTCTGGACATATGTTCATTAGAGCGGTGGAGTTCACTTTGTCGTCGGTTTGGTATGGCGGCGGAAGAGGAGACCTATCGCGAACTTGTGGCGGCCCATGGCCAAAAACACCGCCACTATCATACGCTGGACCACTTAGCGGCCTGCCTGCGGCATTTGGATGAGGTTCAGCCGAGGCTCGACAAGCCGGATGAAGTCGAAATGGCGCTCTGGTTCCATGATGCCGTATATGCGCCGTTCTCGGCAACCAATGAAGAAGACAGTGCCGAATGGGCTGCGGATTGGTTACAGGAACGCGGCGTTGCCAAGCCGGTGTTTACACGGATTGCGGATTATATCTTGGAAACGAAATCTCACGAGAGCCGTCAAGGCTCTGACGGGAATTATTTGCTGGATATTGATTTGTCTATCCTCGGCACATCCCCTGAGGCTTATGACACATTTGAGCTAAACATTCGCCGCGAATATAAACGCGTCCCCGGGTTTATTTTTCGACAGAAAAGGAAAGCCATTTTGCAGGGATTTTTGGACAGAGAGAGTCTGTATTTGACCGCACACTTCAATGAGAAATTGGAGAAGACGGCGCGGGTTAATTTACTGCGAGCCATATCCCAGCTTTAAATGCGCGTGTGTTAAAGGGTGATCGCTAAAATTGGCTTTGGAAACTGGACCGCAACCGCTGTTCCGCCTCGCGGTTCCAAAGCAAGTCATTGCCATTGACACCGTAAATCAAAACGACGTCAAACCAGTTTTTCCCAAGGCCTTGATTGAGTAGGGCTTCCGCCGAAAGGCAATGGCGGCCGGCCTGCTGTATTAGGTTAAAATCAATTGGGCCCAGACCGTGATAGGTCCGGTAAATGACTTCGGTGCACACGAGCCGATCTGTGGTTCGGAAGTCGAATAGGAAGTCATATAGTTTTCCGGCATGGCTGCACGCGCGTTTTAACGCAACGTCAATAAGGTCTGGCGAGAGCCTGGGCCGGATAACGACGAAGGCATCAACCTGTAAGGTGTCCTCTAACCGGCGGAAGAGGACACCATCTTTTTTGGCTTCTAAAATATCGGCGTCATCGCGGCCTAACCAAAGGGCGGAATGGGGCCAGAATCCCGGCAGGAAGAGGTTACTCATTGCATCATCATGACGCGTGACAAATACATCTCCGGGACGAAGAGCCCCGCGCAGGGTTTCGATAATATCAGGTGTCACTCGCTTGGGGGTGCGAGGGGGTTTCACAAATGGTATGGTGAGGTCAGCAATGTCGGACCCCATCATTTCAAACACGGAAAACAGGATGTTTTTCCAAGCCGAGATATTTCGGCGCTTAATAGAATGTCGGACAAAACCTTGATACCGTCTCAAATGGTCCCCGCGGGACGCGGTCGGCAGGTTTAATCCCTGCAAAGTTCTGGCGACTTCAGGGGGCGCTGCCGCCATCACGACGCTGTGGTAGGCATCAAAGACATCACAGGCGCGGTAGAACCCGCGCATGCGATATGCGGAGGTAAGTTGCCGATAGAGCCGCGTGAAACTTTTGCGTGGCAAATGATAGCGAGCGTCGGCCTCGTCGAGCTTTTTCCAAATGATGGGTCTATCCCGCGCGAGGTCAATGAGATATTCGCCTGTGCGAACGATGAGTTCGGCGGCGCAGAGGGCGATAGAAAATCCGCGCCAATCGGCGGAAGACGCTGAAACAGGGTCTCGCTGAACGCGTTTCGCGGGATCGGGTAAAGATTGAATGAGCTGCCAAAGCGCAGAGCGGATTCCCAGATAGCGCGCGTAGGTTTCGCGGAGACGCTCATCCTCAATTGGGTTATAATACTTCCGGGCCTCGGCAGCGCGGCTATCTCTCAGAAGCCCGGCCATGTCGTCATGGGTTGGCAGCCCGGCTTTTGCAGCCATGAGGGTGGAGACTTCCTTCACATAGTCAGCAGGGATTGAGGTGGTCATCGGCGTCACACCCAAATGTCGACGTCAAGCGAGTTGGGGTCAATAGCGAAAAAAGTTAATCCAGACGGCGGCCCTAAGTATTCGGAAATGCTGCCCCACGCTTGGACCGGTCATATAAAGTGATACCTATCCACATGACATCATCGGCCCTGCAAATTAGAGGCGCTTTACTGTATATCCGCGTGATTTGAGTATCGCTTG
>CALFWV010000077.1 GCA_937927825.1 uncultured Caulobacterales bacterium
ACAGCATTATCAACTTCAGCAAGATTGACTTCTGAGACCACATCGAAAGACGGCATTAGACACTCCTAAACAAAATTACTTCTCTGATATGGCTGTCGCTTTTCCGTCTTTCAAGGTCTGTGCGATAAGTGTTCCGACAACAGAGCTATAATCATCGGTCCAGACTTTTACGTGGCGGCTGGGAGTCCATTCCATAAACCTGTCATCTCCCGAGGTTACGCTTTGCATCACCATATCAGGCCCCATTAAAATCCCTGTCGCTCGAGATCCATATTCAGCATAAGGGTTTCCCGGGAAGTCATCCAAATCAATATATCTAGCCGTCAATCCCGCATCCTCAGCTAAACGCGAAACAACGGATGTAACGTCAAGCATGTTGTTAGATGTATGGAAAAAGACCAAACCCTCATCAGTCATCCGCGACTGGTACAAGGCTAGCGCCTCACGGGTCACGAGATGCGCTGGAATTGAGTTTGAACTAAATGCATCAATTACAATCATATCCATTGAATTTTTTGGTACATCATTAAGTTTTTGCCTAGCGTCCCCAATACGTATGTCGGCCTCTGGACGGCAGCGGTCGATATAACTAAAGTATTGGGTATTTCGCGCGAGCTTTACAACCGCCGGGTCAATTTCAAAATACACCCAGTCATCCCCGGGTTGCTCATAGCAGACCATGGCTCCGGCGCCGAGACCAACGACAGCGACGTCAAGGTTTCCACCCAAGTGCTCTCTTAGGGCCTCAATTGAAACGTGGATGCTACCACCTTCAACGTAGTATGATGTCGGTACTTTCTGCAATGCAGGCTCACGCAATTGATAATTATGGGACGTATCGCCATGCACAAACTTATGAAGTTTGCCGTGTTCACTCTCATAGGCTTGTACAGCTAAGAGAGAATAAAACGATCGATCTTTGTATAAACTGTCCGATCCCAATAAATCGAATGTGATAGCAACGAAAGCGAGACATCCAATCATTCCAATTTTCAAAATTTTACTCAGATTAAATCTCATTGCAGAAATCACGACAATGGCTGCAGAAATAAAGAGCACGAGCGGAAGATTTGACCCCGCCCTTATTAAGAATGCGGCATTCATCGCAGCGGCAATTATACCAATCCCGAACAAATTCCACGGCTTATCACCGGCTTTAGGCATCACGATACCTGTGGGCCGCAAAAAGAGCACTAAAGCCAGTACCAAGACAAATTCATAGACAGCATTGAAAATCACGGGGGCGATAAGTGCATTAAATATCCCGCCCAAAACGCCGCCAACTGACATCAAAATATAAAACTCTGTTAGACCCGATGTTGCGGGACGCTTCTCAACAAGAATTGCGTGGCAATATAAAGCAATGAGAAAGTAAACGGTCAACAAAAGAGGGATTTTTACGGCGGGTGGCGGACTTAAATCGATTGAAAAACCACCAATCGGAATCGGATGGTTCGGCACAATTAAGAGAAATCCAGCGATAACGACCCAGGGAAATAGTTTGGATAATCCGGCTGCGCTCACCAAAGGTTTGCGCGCAAACACAATGACAAATGTCAGGAGGTAAAGCGCCAAAGGCATGATCCATAGAAATGGCGTCGAGGCGATATTATTGGTCATATATGACGTGACGCAGAGCATGAGGCTGGAGGGTAGGAATGCCAGGAAAATCCAAAATGCTTTTTGCCTCCAGTCCGCCGCGGGCGAATTCGTTTCGAGTTGAGCGTTTGCGATAACCGGAGCTAGGCTACGGGTTAAGGCAAATGCAGTCACCAAAAGCATGAGGAGAAGAGACGCATAACCAATCGCCCAACTGAAGGTTTGCCCGCCCAATCGTGTGTTCGGTTCGATAATAAAAGGATAAGCGCAAAGGATAATCAGGCTCGCCGCGTTACTGGCAGAATAGAGAAAATACGGGTCTTCAGCATCGCGATGGTTTGTCAAACTAAACCACCGTTGCAGGAGCGGAGCATTTGCAGACAGGGCAAAAAACGGCAAACCAACGGTTATTCCAAACAAACCCAAGAGCCAGAAAGTCGGCATTCCACTATCTGGCAAAATAATATCTGCCGGCACAGCCAGCGGCAGAAAAAGAAAGCCGGACGCCGTTACGCAAGCGTGAACTGCAATCTGAGCTTTGACAGGAAGATATTTTGAAACAAGATGCGCGTAAATATAGCCGCCCAAAAGCATGGCTTGGAAAAACACCATAGCCGTATTCCACACGTTGGAAGCCCCCCCCAATAAAGGGAGGATAAGTTTTGTAAACATCGGCTGAACCGAGAACAAAAGCGTAGCGGATAGAAATATTGTAGCTGTGAATATGACAGCTAAGCCAAGTGATCGGCGATTGGCTAACCCTGCCTTCAATTCCAAATGATTGGCGTCACTAAATGTCATGTTCATCCCCCGCAGCGATTGCGAGGGAGTTTAGTAGCTCAACAGGCTAAAAATCCCGTTAAATTATACCTTTTGATTGGTATACGCTCTAAGTTCTTTTCGCGCGACTTGCATCCGGTGAACCGCATCTGGACCATCGGCAAAACGAAGCGTCCGCATGCCTGCATACATAGCAGCTAACGGCGTATCCTGACTAATGCCGGTTCCACCAAACATCTGCATGGCTTCGTCAATGACTTTCAAGGCGACATTCGGGGCCGCAACCTTGATTTGGGAAATCCAAGGCGCCGCCGCGCGCGGGTCGCCCTGATCCATCATCCAAGCTGCTTTGAGACAAAGCAAACGAGTCTGCTCAATTTGGATACGACAATCGGCGATGATGTCATAGTTAGCGCCCAGTTTGGCCAAAGGCCGGCCAAAAGCTGTTCGTGAAACAGCCCGGCGGCACATCAACTCTAACGCGCGCTCAGCCTGACCAATTGCTCGCATACAATGATGAATACGGCCAGGCCCTAGCCGGCCTTGACTGACTTCAAAACCTCGGCCTTCACCGATTAGAAGCGCATCCGCTGGCACACGGACATTCTCAAACCGCATGTGCAGATGCCCGTGCGGTGCATCGTCGTTTCCGAAGACCTGCATTGCGCGCAGTTTAGTAATGCCCGGTGTGTCTGCAGGGACAACAAACATAGAATGCTGTTGATGACGTCCGGCTTCACCATCACGCGGCGCAGTACGAGCCATCAGTATATAAACCTTGCAACGATGATCTCCTGCCCCTGAAGACCAGTATTTTTCGCCGTTGAAAACCCATTCGTCGCCGTCTTTAACCGCAGAGAAATCGAGATTGGTTGCATCAGACGAGGCCACATCAGGTTCCGTCATCAGATAAGCTGAGCGCACTTCACCCTCGAGCATAGGTTTCAACCAACGTTCTTTGTGTTCTTCTGTCCCGTATTTCTCAAACACTTCCATGTTGCCTGTATCCGGCGCGGAACAATTGAAAACCTCCGGAGCTAGATGTGACCAACCCATTTCTTCCGCTAGATAGGCATATTCCACGGTAGAAAGTCCGTAGCCTTTATCAGAAGCTGTCAGACCTGTCTTTGTCAGCCAGAAGTTCCACAAGTCTTGCTTGCGTGCCTTTGCCTTCAATGTATTTAAAATTTCCATCTGACGCGGTGTATGCATCCAGCGGTCTTCAGCATTTTGAGTTTCTGCGTGCCATTCATTTTCAATGGGCAAAACATCATTTCGGACAATTTCACGGACCGCATCACATAGTTTTTCTACGCGTTCGGTGCGTCCTAAATCCATCTTGGCCATTATATCTCTCCAGTTCTTATTTTTTCTCTTGCGGTCTCGGCAAGCGCCATGACCATTTTCCCGTAACTTTTAAATCGTTCATCTTGCGTCGCGCCGCTGACGTAGCGAAAATAAATTTGCTGAATAATGACGCACAAGCGCCAGATTCCGTAGACGTAGTAATAGGCCATGTCAGAGACATCGTATCCGGTCCGTTCAGCATAGAATTTCAAAACTTCCTGACGCGTCATCATTCCGGGATTATTGCTTGGCTGACGCAAGGTCATCTGCATGTGCGGCGGATCAGTTGCTTCAACCCAATACGCTAAGGTATTTCCGAGATCCATCAACGGGTCTCCTAGTGCAGAAATTTCCCAATCGATTATCGCTGAAATTTTTGTAGGGTCTTCAGTATCTAAAATACAATTATCGATTCTATAATCACCGTGCAAAACGCCAACTTTGCCGGAGTCCTTCGGCATGTTGGCATCCAACCAATTCTGGATATCCTCATAGTGAGGAACATCTTCCGTCAAAACCTTATTCCAACGTCTATTCCAGCCTTTAATTTGGCGTTCAACATATCCCTCCGGTTTTCCAAAATCTGATAAACCTGCCACATCAACATCTAATGTGTGCAAATCACAAAGCTTCGTAAAAAACGCTTCACAGAGCTTTCGGTTTTCGGCAGCGCTCCAATTCCACTCCTTTGGAATGCTATGTACAATATGGCCGTCCACGCGGTCCATGACATAGAATTCTTTGCCAATATGTCCCTCATCATCCGTGTAGTACAAAACAGGCGGGACAGCGGGGAACACAGGTTTGAGGTCCCTCATAATCCGATATTCGCGGAACATGTCATGACCGCCCTTGGGGATTTTGCCAAAAGGTGGACGCCGCAAAACCAATTTACGGTTAGGGTAATCCACAGCATAAGTTAGATTTGATGCCCCGCTCGGATATTGTGTAACGACCGCTTCACCGGACAGTCCCGGAATTGCCTTTTTCAAAAGAGGATCAATTATGGACATGTCCAAGGCCTCTCCAGCCCGAACCTCGATCGTGGGATTTTTATCGGCCATGATTAGATAATTGCCCCCGCATCAACAACCATCCCTTGTCCGGTAAAGTAACTACTCGCATCGCTTGCCATATAGAGAACCGCACCAACCATTTCATCAGGTTGTGCCATGCGAGAAATCGCAAGATTTTCATCCATAAACTTCTGGATACCCGGCGCAGCTTTGAGTGCAGCTGCCAGTTTTGTATCGGTGAAACCCGGCAACAAGGCGTTTACACGAATCCCGTGGTTCCCGTACTCCTTCGCCATACCTTTCGTCATCGAAATCAACGCGGCCTTGGTCATCCCGTAAATTACACGACCTTTCCCCGGTTGAATACCGTCAATAGAGGCAACGTTTACAATCGCCCCCTTGCCATTTTTCAACATCAACGGAATAGCTTTTGAAGATAGATAATAAGGTCCTTTTACATTCACATCGAAGGTTTTGTCATATGCTCCCTCGGGAGCGTCATGCGCCGGTCCCATGTAAGGGTTAGTCGCCCCATTGTTCACGAGAATATCAAGGCGGCCATATTTCTGCGCTATCATGTCTATGACTTTGCCATGATCGGATAATTCTCCCAGATGGAGCTCGGCGCTAATAGCTTGACCGCCAGCCTCTCGAATTGCCTCGGCCACCTTTTCACAGTCCGCTTGTTTCCGGCTGGAGCAAATTACAGTCGCACCATTTTGCGCAAAACCATGCGCAATCGCTTCACCAATACCTCGCGACGCTCCTGCAATCAGAGCAACACGACCCGTTAAATCAAATCTCTGAGCCATGCCCTTATCCTTTGCTTTGAAAGGCGCGGCCGACTTTAGCTTTCAGCTTGCGCATCCCAGAAAGATAGGCATCCGGATGCATGGCTCTATTGATAAAGTAATCTTTTACGACCGGGTGCGGATAAACCATGAACTCATCCGCAGAAATCGCAGCTTTTAAAGCATTTGCAACATCCTTTGGTTCTAACAAACCATCCTGCGATCCTTCTGCCATTGGCATCCCTTTAGTCATATTCGAACGCACATATTGGGGGCAAATACAGTGAGCTTGAATTCCCTGGTCTCCATGTTCGATTGCGATGCTTTCCGCCAAACTCACCGCAGCATGTTTTGTACAAGAATAGGATGCACTGCCGATTTGATTCAGCAAACCCGCCGCGGACGCCGTTATTACGAACCTCCCATGACCACGCTCCACCCAATCCGGCATCAACCTACGGGCTGCGTAGACGGAGCCCATAACATTCACCTGCCAAGCCAGCTCCCAGCTCTCATTGCTACCTCCGGCAACAAACTTTCCGTTACCGGACCCTACGCCTGCGTTTGAGACATAGACATCAATCGGTCCGTGTTCATTTTGAACATCCGCAATAAATGACCGCACCGAGCTTTCGCTTGAGACATCACATTTATAGGCGTGAGCCTCAATTTCAACCGCGGTTTCATTTGGCGACGTAAGGTCGCTTATGGCTACAACAGCACCCTCAGATACAAACATTTCAGCGAGGCCTCGCCCAATTCCTCCCGAAGCACCCGTGACACAAACAACTTTATTTTTGAACATACAGTTGGTTTAGCCACCTAAGGCATGGGTTCAAGGCACAAATTTGAATGTTCTCATAAACCTTTTGATGTGCGATGCTGGATCAAAGGGAGCAGCAGGAATGATGTCATCATCTGAACCGGGCGCGAGTGTAGGGGACGCGGAAGCGGCGTCCTTAATTGCAGCGGAGGGCGCGCTGTTGCGTGACAGCATCCCTGACGAAAATCAGCAGATTGGTTGTTTCTCATGCGGCAAAGTCATGCTGGGTTTATTTTGCCATGATTGCGGACAGAAAAACGATGACTACCGACGTTCAATTTGGTCGTTATTTTCTGAAACCTTTGTATCGGTATTCTCACTAGAGAACAGAATGTGGCGAACTTGGTTGGTGCTGTTGTCAAAACCAGGTCAGGTTTCCCGAGAATTTTCAGATGGGAAACGTACCAAATGGACATCGCCAGTTCGAATTTACTTGGCTTTATCCATTCTTTTATTTGGTTATATGAGCCTGACGGAAACTAGGATGTTCAGCATTCGGACAGATATCGTTCCTAAATCGGGCTTCATTGGTGCCGTCGAAGATTTGGATGACGCCGCCGTTGAACTGGTCCCTGACTTCGGTTTTTTTAAACGCCAAGCTGAATTAGACCAGCTGAATTCTGAAACCGATTTTAACCGCGTCGCAAGATTAATGAGCGGCGTACCAAGACAAGTATTCTCCTTTGATGGTGGCTTATCTCTATTTGATGACCTGCCAACGGATGAAATATTGAAATCCAGCGGGTCTTGGCCGACTGTTCTTGACAATCAAGATGATGAAAGCCTCACATTGGAACAGATCAGAGTTCAAGCGTTAAACAGATACTCAGAAAAGATTGAAAACATTTTAGAAACATACAACGATCTGCTCTTCGTTACCGAAAGTCCCGAAACCATAGGCGACCGAATTCTAAAGTCAGAAAAGACCGGATCGCCTTTAGACATCTCATCGGAAATTGGGCCTACAGTCACGGAAGCTGTAAAACGGTCGACCCGCAATGCTCTAATCGAAATTGATAAAAAGTTAGAAACCCTCGGTAAAACGCGATCTGATTTACATTCACTCCCCATTGAGTTGACAAATGGCTTTGGAATCAATTTCGGAAGCGGTACCGTAAATGGGGTGGCGCTCTCTGAAGTCGATATTCAAAACATAATTGTTCAACTCCTCCGCAACCCGGCTCTACTCAATGAGGGTATTTCGCAATATCTTCCACGCATCATGTTTCTAATGATGCCATTCGCCGCACTTATTGGACTCGTTTTTATTCGAGGTAGACAAACCGCGCTACTCTATGACCATCTGGTCCACGCCACCTATATCCATGCAGTCACATTTGCATTTTTACTTTTTTTGATCCTCTTCTCCCATTGGACCCCGCTGGGCGGCATGAGCCAAGTCTTTTTGATTGGAATTGCGATTTACCTCCCCTTAAGCGCGAAATCGATGTTCAAAAGAGGCTGGTTCAAAACAATTTTTGCGAGTTACAGCATTGCAGCCCTTTACGGTCTAACGATGTTCATTGTTGTCACCTTACTAACCGCTCAATCTATCATAAATGCCACGAACATAAGCTCCATTTAGGGATGCGAACGGTTTATTTGTTGAGGCGCACGATCACCAAACCACCAAAGCGTAGCCGCTGTGGCCGCAAACACAGCAGCTTCTGCGATAGCTTGATTTTCAGTTTGAATAAAAATGCCTGCCGTTATGAGCCAGAGTAAGAACGTTAACGAGGGCCGCACGAGCCGCAAAAAATTTATCACCCATTGGCTCGCCCGCCCGCTCGCAGTTTCAGCCGCTATTGATGCCTTTAAACCGGCCCAAGACCCGGCCTGAGCTGCCAATTCAATTTCAATCTCAGACTCTTGTGCGCGGGCCTTCATATTCAACTCATGAAGACGGTATTCATGGCCCCACCTCGCAATTTCCTGAGCATTCTCATCCCTTCGTTCAAAGAATCCCGCGACGCGACCCAGCGCTGTTCCAATCAGACCGAAGACACCACCCGCTGCGGCATCCAAGCCCAAACCTAATAAATCTGCCATAGTTGTTTTGCTTTCTCCCCGGACCACCATTTTCGGGGTGGCCCAAGATCAATGTGAAGAAATGTGAGATAAAATCCGAAACCCGTGAATCCCACGTCTTGGCAGGAGCGCAATAAGGCGCCCCTGTTATGCCCGTGGGTTGCGATATCAGCCGCGAGTTTCAGATGCTGTGAAAATGGGGCGCCGCCAACCCTAGCGTTATGCAAACTGCAACGGTGACCTGATAAGATAATCAAAGGCCTTTGCAGATTGGAACGAACAGCCTGAACTTTGTCAAAAAACTCCGGCCAATAATAGGTTTCCCCGCAATGACGACAGGCAAACTCGACAGGATTAAAATTTGGCCAGCGCCAATCATCTAGGTTAAATGCTTTTTCCACATTTCAAAAATATGAGGGATTTCAAATATGTGGACGCATAAAAAAAGCCCGCCATGTAGACGGGCTCTTTTAAGTCTTTAAGTAGGGAAAGCTCTAGGTAAAGAGCCCTAATTTACGGGCTTTCTTGGCTGCCAAGTAATAGAATGTGACGCGATTCTTAAAGCGTTCACCTTTCATGTCAGCACACACTTCTTGAACAAGCTCCATCTGACCGGATGTTTTACCAAGTTTCTTAGTCACAAAGCCATTCGCGACACGTTTCAACTCGGCCTCATCAGAGCAAGCGACCAGTGAACCATCCCGTGTACTCATGGCTGCGCCACAATGTTTCACAATACCTTGGACAACCGGCTTACGAGCCTTCGGATCAAATTTTTGAACGTTAGCGAAATATTTCTCAAACTTCGCATCCGCTTCGCTCATCTTGGTAGATTTACGTTTCGTTCCTGCCTTTGGGCCTGGCTTCTGACGAGGCTTACCTGCTGCAGTCAAAGATCCTCGCTTTGTGCCAGGCTTAGGTCCAGGTTTTTTACGGCCAGTGGAAGTCTCTGAGGGTGCAGATTTCGACAGACCCTTTGCCTGTTTAATCCACTCATCACGGCTAATACGACCAGGAAAAGAGTCAATAACGCCCTCAACCATCGTTACATCGTTCGCCTTCCAAGCAGCGATTTGGCGGAAATAATAGATCCCTTTTCCATTCAAGTCTTTTTCAAACTTTGGCCCGATACCTTTAATCAATTTCAAATCATCAGGTGCACCATCCGTTGGTCCATCCGTGTAGAGGACTTTTGGCTTTGGCGCCGCTTTCACTTTCGGCTTCGGAGCAGCTTTAGCTTTTGGCTTTGGAGCGGCCTTAACTTTCGGCTTAGGCGCAGCTTTCTTCTTAACGGCGGGCTTTTTTGCTTTCGGCTTAGGAGCCTCTGCAACTTGCCCTTCCAGATATTTAACGCGAGCTGCAAGGTAACGATTTCGCCACTCCAGCGCATAAGTGTCGTCGTCTGACGCAGCTTCTGTTTTCGTAACAGTCGCTGCGGCAGCACCCGCCGCTGCAACGCTGGCCGCACCAGCGGCAAGCTTGCCTTTCAGCCCGGAAATTTCCGTATCACGCGTCGATACGCGGCCCTCAAGTTCTTGAACGCGAGCGCGGAGGCTATCGGCTTCAGCGCGGAGCGCGCCTTCGCCTTCGACGGAGAGATCTCCGTCAACTTTTTTACCTCGGAAAAACAGCCACCCCAGAAGGAGACCAAGAAGCCCAAGCAGCAACAGCGGCAAGAGCAAAAAACATAGAACAAATGCGATTATATTAGACATTGGATACTCCTATTGAGCCTGTGACACTGTGAAAGTAATACGGCGGTTCTCCGCACGACCTTCTCGTGTGTCATTCGTTGCCCGAGGTCTGGTTTCACCAAATCCCACGGCGGTTAATCGGTCAGCTTCGACCTGTTGATCAGAAAGATAGTTTTTGACGGTTGCAGCGCGCGCCTCGGAAAGGCGTTGGTTATAGCCCTCGTCCCCGACGCTATCCGTGTGTCCACCGATCTCAATGCGGAATGATGGGCAACGATTAGCTGCCGATGCGATTGTGTTGAGCAAATCAAAACTGGATGCACCTTTAATATTAGCGGCGCCTGTTTCGAACTGAATGCGCTTATCAGATTTCACTTCTTCAAATAGCTTCTGACAGACTGAAACCGATTTAATTTCGCCCGCGGCTGGAACAACGACTTCAGGTACATTTATATTTGCCCGGAATCCTGCTGCATATTTTCCAGGGAAATTCTTCCCGGCCTCATTAATCCGGTTGCGAACATTAACGTCTGAGGCCGTTCCCTTTAGAAGACCATTATAGCCTTCCTGAGAAAAGGTGCCTTTATCCAAAGCAGCTAGCTCTGTCATGTAACCTTCAGTTACGTCCAAGAATTTTTCATCCGGAGCCCCAGAGGCTACTCTAATTTTACGGTCAATGACTTTCGTATTAAAGATTCTATTCGCAGCCAAGAGAATATCGGCCTTGGCCGTTTCTGAAGGAACAAACCCATTCACTGTTACGGTACCGTCAAGGTTCTTCACGGCATTAAACGTGTAAGGTGACTGCACCGGCATAGTTTTTGACGTGATGTCGTCTCTTACTTCGTGCCAACGGCGCTTGTTTTTACAAGCTGAACATTCTGTGTTCTCGGCGACAGAAATTGCTCCTGCTTTCGCGGCCTCACTTGCAGCCTCGCCGGAAAGCGTCGCAACGTTTCCGGACATATCGACCTGAATATTATTGTATCCGTTGCTATCTAAAGCCGCTCGAATATCGTTCTCCATGCTGCCGATTTTCGACATACCGAAAATCCAGCCCAGAATAAGCGACACAAGTGCTAACAACAGCACGGCGCCTAACCATCTCGATGACATGGGCAATCCTCCCTATTAAACTCAACCAACTCAATATGAATCAGCATCGCCCAAGCGCTTAAGCGATAATATGACAGCATGCAACGTTGCTCTCTGCATTAATTAAATGCCCTCACCCAAGCCAAAGCTTTACCGTCGGTCTAATTGGCATACAGACGTTACCTGGCCACCTTAGACGCGAGTGTTTTGCAAGCTTCAATATACTCCGCATATAACTCGGCAACGACTTCACCAACTGGGGGCGCATTTTTTACGGACCCCACGCCTTGCCCGGCACCCCAAATGTCTTTCCAGGCTTTGGCGTCTGTGTTTCCACCTGATCCAAAATTCATAGAAGATTTGTCGGCCTCGGGAAGATTATTGGGATCAAGTCCGGCTTTCTCAATTGAACCTTTCAAGTAATTGCCGTGTACGCCCGTGAATAAGGAAGACAAAACGATGTCCTCACCAGAACTCTCGACAATTTCATCTTTATAATCTTCTTCAGCATTCGCCTCCGCCGTCGCAATAAAACGAGTTCCGATATAAGCCATATCCGCGCCCATCGCGAGTGAAGCCGCAATCGCCCCGCCCGTTGCAATTGAACCAGACAGGAGAAGCGGTCCGTCAAAAAATTGACGAATTTCTGGAATAAGCGCAAAAGGTGATAAACGTCCGGCGTGTCCCCCGGCCCCTGCACAGACCGCGATCAGTCCGTCAGCCCCCATAGACAAAGCTTTCTTGGAATGACGAATATTTGTCACATCATGAAGAATTATACCGCCATAGGAATGGGTGGCATCGTAAACCATTTGGTTAGCCTGAAGCGAAGTGATGATAATGGGAACCTCGTGTTTAACACAAACCTCCATATCTTCTTGCAGCCTATTATTTGATGGGTGACAGATTTGGTTAATCCCAAACGGCGCAACCTTCTTATTAGGGTTGGCTTTTTGATACTCTTCCAACTCGAGCTTGATGCGCACAATCCATTTTTCAAGTGTGCCTGACGGGCGCGCATTCAAAGCCGGAAAAGTCCCAACAATCCCGGCCTTACACTGTGCAATGACGAGTTCCGGCCCGGATACGATGAACATTGGCGAGCCAATAACGGGCATCGGCAAGTCTTGAAGAATTGGTGGTAGAGACATCTTAGTTTTCCTTATTATCGCGATATTCAGAATCTGAGTTGGCCGTAATCCACGCTAGTGCAGCAAAGCCCGCAGTGTTTTTGGCCATTTCCTTGGGGTCAATCTTATCAAATGTGTCATCATGCGTATGGTGCAGGTCGAAATAATCTGTGCCGTCTTGCTGTAACCGCATTGCAGGAACCCCCTCCCTCTTGATTGGACCGATATCGGGGCCACCCGTCGTGTCTTTCTTAATTAAGGGCAATTCCAACAAATCTGCCAGGGCCTGCATATCCTCTCGCCCCTCGGTCCAGTTATAATGCACTTCATAGGGCCCCACTGCGCCAAAATCTGACTCCGTCGCCATGACATGGTTGGACAGGTCCGCCTTATGCTTGTCTCGATAAGCGAAGCCACCCAAGAGGCCAATTTCTTCGGCGCCATAGGCTACGACACGAATGGTTCTTTTTGGTTTCAACCCTGAATCGATAATGACCTGCGCGGCGCCGGCGGAAATACCTATTCCCGCACCGTCATCAATGGCGCCTGTTCCCAAATCCCAGCTGTCCAAGTGACCGCTGATAAGGACAATTTTTTCTGGCTGTTCTGTCCCGACGATTTCGCCGATGACGTTCCCGGAAGGCCGATCACCCGTATCAACCGGCGAAAGTTTCATTTTCACAACAACTTTTTCGTCCCGCTTAAAAATACGTTCCATTTGATCCGCGTCAGGACCAGACATTGCCGCAATCGGAATTTTCGGTACATCCGGTGCGTATCGCATCCCACCAGTATGGGGAAACCGGTGGCTGTCTGTGCCAACGGACCGAATGAGAACGGCCACAGCGCCATGTTTTGCGGCCTCGGAAGCTCCGATGCGCCGCTTCATCCCCGCCGGGCCGTATCCTGCTCCATCCGGAGCCTTCTCCATCCGCCCGTCAATAAAGGCTATTTTACCCGTCAGATCTAGCGTTGTTGCCTGCAAAGCGTCCAGTTCCGAAAAATAGACCACCTCGGCTTCAATCCCATTGGCGGGAGTCGCAACTGAATAGCCTAGCGCCGTTATCTCAAGGGCTTGTGGAAAAGGGGAAACAATTGAAGCCGTTTCGTCGCCGCGCTCCCAACCGGGGATTGTGAACGGCTCCACCCGCACGTTCTCCAAACCGATAGACTGGAATTTAGCAACAGCCCAATCCCGTGCACGGGCCTCAGCTTCTGTCCCTGCCATCCGTTGACCAACCTCGGTGGTTAGGCTCTCTGTTATGTCGTAACCATATGTCCCGGCCAAAGCCTTCTCTACAAGTTTCGAAGCCTGCTTCGTTCGCTCATTCATCTCTTTTTTTGTAGACGGCGTCGTCTCAACGACCTTTTCGACGGTTGATTCGACGTCGACGCTTTGCTGATCACACGCGGCAATCGTGAGTGCCGCGGCAATTATAAGTGTGTAGCGCATTATATAACACCTCGTTCTGCGATTCATACGAAGGCGTAAACAGTAGCGATTGCACCATTGCAATATCCAATTATGAATGGGACAAAATACGCTCACCTCGTTCGGAGTCCTTTATGTCCATCTCAAACCCTGTAAAATTGATCTCGGCCCTGTTAGTTTCCACTACAATTCTGTTCGGATGCTCTGCTCAAAACGCAGCTGCGCCTGTCGGTGATATCAACGCGTCGGCCTCGGCCTCGGACCTCAGCCGCAGAATCGAAAAACTCTCACACGATGATTTTCAGGGCCGCGCCCCGTCAACCCCCGGAGGACAAGCCGCCTCGCAATACATCGCCGATGAAATGGCTGAAGCGGGCCTGTCACCAATGGGCGAAAACGGTTCTTTCTTTCAAACCGTCGAACTAACCGCGGCAACAGTCCTACCAAGCTCAACCATGTCAATTGCAAATGGGGCCGCAGAAGTCTTGGACGGCAACACAACTGAGAACGCAGTTTTTTGGACAAAACGAATGGATGAGACAGTTTCCGTGACAGATAGCGAACTTGTTTTCGTAGGATATGGCGTGAATGCGCCCGAATATGGTTGGAACGACTACGCCGGACAGGATGTCAAAGGAAAAACAGTTGTTATGCTGGTCAATGACCCCGGATTCGCCACAAAAAATGAAGCGCTCTTCAAAGGCAATGCAATGACCTATTATGGTCGTTGGACCTATAAATATGAGGAGGCCGCCCGCCAAGGCGCTGAAGCGGTTATCATTATTCATGAGACCGAACCCGCGAGTTACGGTTGGGATGTCGTCTCCGGGTCGTGGACGAGCGAACAATATGACCTCGTGCGTCCAGACCGAGGGGCTTCCCGTGCAGCTTTGGAGGGGTGGGTTACATATGACCAGGCCAATAAAATGTTTGCGAGCGCCGGACTGGATTTAACGAAAATGAAATCAGACGCAGCGGTAAAAGGCTTTATGCCAATAGCCGCACCCGCTCTGAAACTATCAGCTACAATTAATCAAACGGTAAAAACAACAGAGTCCCGAAATGTTGCGGGCGCGCTCAAAGGGAAAACGAAACCGGATGAATATGTACTATATATGGCACATTGGGATCATCTAGGCATGAGTGAAGACGTTGAAGGCGATGACAAGATTTTCAACGGTGCCGTTGACAATGCGACTGGCACCGCGGCCATAATTGAGGTCGCAGAAACGATGGTCGAACGCGGCGCGCCGGATCGTTCCGTCATTTTCATTGCCGTAACCGCTGAAGAATCAGGCCTTCTTGGGTCCGCCTATTATGGTGAAAAACCCTTGGTCCCGCTGGCACAAACAGTAGGTGGAATTAACATTGATGCTATGCTGCCCATAGGCGAAACGAAGGACATGAAGGTCATCGGCTTTGGCTCTAGCGAATTAGAAGACTTACTGAAACGTCAGTTGGAAAAACGGGGCATGTATGTTGTGCCCGATGACAAGCCCGAAGCGGGCTATTTTTACCGATCGGATCACATTAGCCTCGCCAAACTTGGAGTTCCCATGCTTTATGCCGATCCAGGCAATAATCACGTGACGAACGGGCTAACCTATGGTGAAAAATTCGCGAAAGAATATACGGCTGAGCGCTATCACAAGCCCGGCGATGAATATGACAACAGTTGGGATTTGTCCGGCATTGTGCAAGCCACGGACATCTTGCTGGATTTGGGCTATGACCTCGCGAATTCTGACGCCTGGCCAAATTGGTATGACGGCACAGAATTCCGAGGGCTTCGCGACGACATGCGGGCAGGCAAATAGGCACCTAGCGTGCAAACTATAATCTGCATGAAATGGGGCACCCGCTATGGAGCGGACTTCGTCAACCGCCTGAATTTTGCTATTCAACGGAACACGAAACGACCAACCCAACTCGTGTGCTTAACGGACGACCCCACTGGCGTAAATGACGATGTCAGATGTGAACCTATACCGCATGTAAATTTGCCCCAGGATTTAATTGCGACCCCTTGGCGAAAACTGGTCTTATGGCAGGAAGGGTTAGCCGGCCTGACCGGAGATGTGTTGTTCCTTGATTTGGACTTAGTCATTACAGGAAACTTGGATGATATGTTTGATTACGAGCCAGGACGATTTTGCGTAATCGAAAACTGGACGCAACCGGGACAAAAAATCGGAAATACGTCCTGCTTTCGATGGCGGATAGGTACGCATAGCCACATTTTTGACAATCTTGAAACGGAGCAATCCCGCATTGTTTCGACGTATCGCATAGAGCAAGTCTATATCTCTCGTGAGGTCACAGACATGGTGTTTTGGCCCAAAATTTGGTGCGCGAGTTTCAAACATTCTCTTTTGCCTAAATGGCCCCTCAATTTCTTCAAAGTTCCAAAATTGCCCGACGACACAAAAATTGTCGCCTTCACCGGCAAACCGGATCAAGATGAAGCCCTCATTGGAAAATGGCCCGTCAAATCGGCTTGGAAACATCTTTATAAACATGTTCGCCCGACGCCGTGGATTGCTGAACACTGGTGAGTGTCGGCCTCTCCATTCTGTCTTGGCGCGGCTCGCAAACTCTGAGTCGAAGTCTAGAGAGTTACGCTGAAGCTCGGCTTTTTAACGAATTCTCTGAGTCTCAGCTCTTCCTGCCTGACCCGGACAAAGCCGTTTTAGAGGTTGCTAAACACTTCGACATTCAGACCAGAACATCACCACAAAATCATGGAATTATGGAAAACATGGCATCGGCAGCAGCTACTATGTCCACAGAATATATTTTGATGCTCGAAAATGATTGTCCGTTGATTGAGCCTCTTGAGGAGGTACGCATTCAACTCGAAAAGTCGCTCGCATTGTTGACAAGCGATGATGTCATCATGGCGCGCTTGAGAAGCATACGTGAACCCGGCCAGGCTTTTCTTGGTCTGACTAAATATCGGAGGCTATATAACGGCACATTACGATCCGCTATAATCAAGTTTCTTCGTCCGGATAAAACCAATCGTCTCTCTGGCTATGCACTTTATGACGGGCCTAGTTCAATTCAACGCCATCCTCAATATTTCCAAGATGCGGGAGACGGCTTTTACCTCGTAGATTGCTTTGCTATGCCATGGACCAACCAATCCATACTCATTCATCGGGAAACTTTTCTCAATAAAATCATACCCATGGCACACTCTGTTAAGACCAACCGACACGCCAACAATCGCCCCAACCTTGAAATTGAATTGAACAAAACTCCGCTTTGGCGAAATTCTGGTTGGAAAATCGCCTGCGGCCCGGGTCTATTCACTCATGAACGAATTGGTGACCGTGGCTATATGTAAGCCCCTATAACCCAGAGCAAAATGAGGGAGCCAGCTATGGATAAACTCTACCATGGTTCGTGCGCCACTCTGCGCTCAAGGGAACCATATTCACCTTTTCCCCCTTTACGGGAATTTAGTAGGAGTCTGTTATGCGAAACCTCTACGCGTCATATCAGATAACTCAGAATCTTCGGGAGGTTTCATGACCGCCATCAAATCCGCGCTCAAATTTGCCAGCGTTACAACAATCGGAGCTATAACAGCGCTCGTAATGGGGGCAGAAGCTTTCGCGTCCGACGGCGAGAAGCCAAACATAACTGCGGGTAGCGAGAATGATGCAGCCGCGAAATTCCGCCAACTCGATCACGTTCTTCCCTCTCCCAATGTTTACCGCAGCGCGTCCGGTGCGCCGGGGCCAGCCTATTGGCAGCAACGCGCCAGTCACAAGATGGACATTCGGTTGGATGAAGACAAACGTAGAATTTATGCCGAGAGCGATATTGAATATACAAACAACTCTCCCGACACGCTGAATTACATCTGGCTGGCTTTGGACCAGAACCGTTTCAAAGACGGCTCTCTCGAGCGCCGCTCCGCAACAGCTTCCGCTGCCGGATCGCGGCGCGGTGACGGGGCCGGCGGGTCCGACAGTTACTCTTTCTTTGCTCTTCGCAAAGAGCAGGCTTTTGAAGATCGTCAATATGGCTTTGAGTTTAGCGCCATCATGAACGAAGACGGCGACACCCTGCCATATGTCATCAATGATTCCATGTTGCGGATTGATTTGGAAGAGCCTCTGGAGTCCGGAGACAGCATTAATATCCAAGTCGATTGGGAACATAATATTCTCGACGAGGTCGCCATCGGCGGACGCGGTGGATATGAGTATTTCGAGGAAGACGACAATTACATCTTCGGTATGGCCCAATGGTTTCCACGCCTCGCCGCCTACACGGATTACACGGGTTGGCAGAATAAGCAGTTCTTGGGGCGCGGTGAATTCACGCTCGAATTCGGTGACTATGAAGTGAATTTGACGGTGCCGAGCGACCATATTGTGTCCGCCACAGGCGAGCTGCAAAATCCACGGGAGGTTTTGACGTCGAAGCAACGAAAACGTCTGGCAGACATCAATACTGACGCGCCAATTTACATCGTCACGCCCGAGGAAGCTGAGGAAAATGAAAAATCCAAAGCCAAAGGGGAAAAAACCTGGTCTTTCAAAGCCGAGAATGTTCGTGATTTCGCTTGGTCGTCGTCGCGGAAATATATCTGGGACGCCATGAAATTCGAACAAGACGATACAGAGGTTCCGGAAGTCTTGGCGATGTCTTTCTTCCCAAAGGAAGCAGATCCCATTTGGTCCAAATATTCGACACAAGCCGTCGTTCATACAATGGACGTCTATAATAAATTCGCCTTCAATTATCCCTACCCTACCGCCCAATCCGTGAACACATGGGAACGCGGCGGAATGGAATATCCGATGATTACCTTTAACGGATATCGCCCGTCCGAGGACGAAAAATCCGGGGAAGTCGTCTATTCCCGAAACATCAAATATGGCCTGATTGGCGTTATCATACATGAAATCGGGCACATCTACTTCCCCATGGTCGTAAACAGCGACGAGCGCCGCTACACTTGGATGGATGAAGGGTTAAACTCCTTCCTCGAATATATGGCGGAATATGAGTGGGAAGAAGATTTCCCGATTAGCCGCGGTACACAGAATCCGCTGGATGTTATCCCTAGCTACATGACAAGCTCTAACCAGGTGCCAATTATGACTCAGTCCGATAGTGTGTTGCAATTTGGTCCAAACGCATATTCCAAGCCCGCCGCCTCTCTCATCGTCTTGCGCGAAACTGTCATGGGCCGAGAGTTGTTTGACTTCGCCTTCCGCGAATATGCCAATCGTTGGAAATTTAAACGTCCAACGCCCGCAGACTTCTTCCGTACAATGGAAGACGCGTCGGCCGTGGATCTCGATTGGTTCTGGCGCGGATGGTACTATGGAACGGATCATGTCGATATGGCCGTGACGAGCGTGCGTGAATATCAGATTTCGACCAAAAATCCTGAAATTGAAAAGGACATTGAGCGAGAAGAATATAAAGCAAATCGACCGGAAAATATTACGCAAATACGGAACCGCGAAGAAGGCATCATTCCTCGTTTGAAACGCTATTCCGATCTGGAAGACTTCTACAATAAAAACGATAAATTCACGGTCACAAATGCTGACCGAAATAAGTTCAAGAGCTTTTATGATGGTCTCAAAGATTGGGAACGCAAAGCCTATGATCGCGCAATGGAAGACGGCAAATATCTTTATTTCGTCGACTTCGAAAACTTTGGAGGTCTGATTTCTCCGCTGCCTGTCACGATAGAATATGCAAACGGCACATCCGAAGAATATATGATTCCCGCTGAAATTTGGCGCCGGAATTCCAACAAAGTGACCAAGCTCTTCTCGCTGGATAGTCAAGCTGTCGGGTTTAAGTTGGACGTGCAGCACCAAACCGCTGATGCTGATTTCTCCAACAATTCTTACCCGCCGAGCATCTCGCAAAGCCGGATTGACTTAATGAAGTCCAATCGCACATCGACATCCATGATGGCTGATATGCTGCGTGAGCTTCATTCGGAAAAGTCCGATAAAAGCAGATCAGATGAAAAAGAAGTTCCGATGGGCGAGGCAAAAGAAGAGGCAACAAACGCGAAATCCGAGATGTCTGATAAAGAGAAAAAATCCGCAGACAAAAAGGCAAAGGCCGAGAAAAATACCGCAGACAAAGAGGACAAAAAATCGTCCTTGCGCCGCACGCTTGAGCGGATGTTAGAGCGCAAATAGATGCTCAGTCTCCGTTCATTTTTCCTGACAGCGTTTTGCGCTGTCAGCTTTGCTTGCGCGGCTCCTGCCTTTGCGCATGAGGCGGCGCGCGTGGAAACAGAAGTCACGCTTAACATCGATGGATCCTTGGACGTCACACATGTTCTGCAACTCTCTGCGGCACAGCGATTGCTGTTCAAGGCCGGGGTGATTGAAACAAATGACATGACGGGCCTCAAAGCCCGCGCGCAGGCCGCGCTATATGCCTCAAACCGTTTTGAGCTAATGGCCGATGGAAAGCGCATTGAGCTGAGTATTCTAAATGCGGAGCTTCAGGGCGGGCATTTATACATTTACCAAACGGGCGCCCTCGTCGATACTCCGGAAAACTGGACCGCGCGTAATTCAATCTTACGCGACCTAAGTCCAAGATTTGAGAATATGGTAAACCTGCCCACCGAGGATGGAATTCAAACACTTGTCTTCAGTGGCAGTGATATTGAAGCCTTAGAAACCACGAGCTGAGTAGCGAATTCTGACTTGAAACTCCCGGCGCGGCGGCGCATCACTGTTTTATGTTAACAGTCCATCATCTTAATAACTCACGCTCACAACGAATTCTCTGGTTGCTCGAAGAACTCGGGACGCCCTACGAGATTAAGCATTATGCGCGGGACACCGACACCAACCGTGCCCCGGCTGAGCTAAAAGCCGTTCACCAACTCGGCAAAAGCCCGGTCATTGAAGACGGAGATTTGATTGTTGCCGAAACGGGCGCGATTATCGTTTACCTCCTAGATAAATATGGCGACGGAAAACTGCGCCCCGAAAAAGGGACGCAAGATTACGTCGACTATGTTCACTTCCTGCATTTCGCAGAAGGCTCGGCAATGTTGCCACTCTTACTTTCGCTTTACACCGGCTATCTCGGCGACGCGGCAGCACCGCTCCAGCCGATGATTATGGCTGAAATCAAAGCCATTCTGGATTATTGCGAATACCACCTCATTAGTAAAACATGGTTTGCCGGCGATGAAATGACAGGCGCGGATATTCAAATGGTCTTCCCGCTGGAAGCCGCCAAAGCGCGTGGCCGCCTGAAAGGCTATGACGCCTGCAACGAATATGTGGACCGCATCCACAAACTCCCGGCTTACCTGCGCGCGCTCGAAAAAGGCGG
>CALFWV010000078.1 GCA_937927825.1 uncultured Caulobacterales bacterium
CCGCCGGGGGCGAGTTCGCCAACCATCTTGCCGTCAACGTGGAGCAAGCCAACTTGGCCATGCTCCACCTTGAACCGCTTGATGAAGTCGGTCCGAAGCGTCATCAACCGACGCGACATGGCGTCCGTCATGACAAAGCCGACAGTCAGCGAGACCCGCTCCACAGACCAGAGGCCTGCGTCAGACCAAACGATTTTCCGCGTCAGAGGCGCGACCAAAAAGGCAGGCGCACCGTCCAAAGAGACAATCGCCATTTCATCGGCGGCTGTCTCGACCTCGGTCAAATGCTCAGCTGCCGCTGCCGCATGGTTCCGAAGAACAGACGTCAAAAGCTCGCTATGGATGGGATCCGTCGAAAGATGGAAAGGCCGCACATCGAAACGCGCTTGATTGCCAAGCCGTCCAATCGTGTGCCGTCCGGGTCCGAGGATAGCCTCGAAGATGCCGTCCTTCAGGACGACAGCCCGTTCCATTTCGGGGATCACGGCCCGAAGGCCGAATAATGTGTGTGTCACTTTGGTCATAACGATACTCCTTGTTTGTCTATTTCACCTGTGACGGTCCTTTATGTTGATGAGCCAGATGGCTCGGGTTGAGGGGCATTTGCCCGGTTTGGCGGTCCTCCCCATGAGGAGCGCTTGAATTCGAAATGACATCCGGGCGGGATGCTGACGCGAGGACAACGGATCCGCGGGGTCCGCCATAGCGGGCCGCGTGGTCTGTTGACGGGTCGGCGAAACCCGCAGGTGGGCAAGGCGTCGTCGTCTTCGTCACACGGGGCGCACCAAGGGGCCGCCGCGTGATCGGTCATCTTTCGTAAGGTCGGTAAATAGGTGCCGCGGACAGGGTATCAGCCACGCCCGAAAGCGTGCCAAAGCCTCTCGTTAACGCCGTATCTACCTCCCTGACATCCGCCCGGATGCCGTTATGAGAAGCGATTTACAGTCGCTTTTTGGTGCGCCTTTCGGCGCTGGTTTGACGGCGGGAGTCGAACCCGCGACAGTCGGCGTGAAAAGCCGGTGCTCTACCAGACTCAGCTACAATCATATTTTCGTGACAGGATTCGAACCTGTGAACGCATAATGCGGACTGAACCTAAATCAGTTGCCTTTAACCACTTGGCTACACAAAACCCGACAACACAGCGGCCGGCCTACAGCATACGCGGCCATCAGAGACGGGGCGCACTGGCTGGGAATTCGTAGAACCCAGACCTTAGAAGCTCGGCTGCCTGAGCAGCGGGAGGAGGCCTCTAAGGGCGGTTATATTTTTTGGCAAGCGAAAAAATGAAAATAATTTTTGGAGCATTGTTCCGAGCGTTTGCCAAATAGCGCGGGCAGGGGTAGAGCGCAGGTCTATGACACAGACCCTAAAAATCGCGTCCGTCCAAGCCAATCCAGTCGTCGGCGATATTGCCGGAAATCTGGAAAAGGCACAAGTTCACTACGCCAAGGCGAAAGCGGATGGCGCGGATATTGTTGTCTTCTCCGAGCTCTTCATTATTGGCTATGCGCCCGAGGATTTAGTGCTGCGCCCGTCGGCTATCACGGATTGCAAAACCGCCTGTCATCGACTGGCAGCTGCGACGAAAAACGGCCCTGCAATTGTCTTTTCCGCGCCGTGGTTGGAGGACGGTGAGCTCTATAATGCGGCGCTCTTTATGCGCGGCGGTGAAATAACGGATATCCGTTTTAAGCATCATTTACCGAACTATGGCGTGTTTGATGAAGCGCGCGTTTTCACATCAGGTCCATTGCCTCAGCCCATTGATTTTAAGGGCGTTTCTATCGGCCTTCCTGTCTGTGAAGATCTGTGGCAAGATACAGTTGCGGATCACCTGAAGGACGCGGGTGCAGAGCTGATGATATCGCCGAATGGGTCGCCCTGGCGGCGGACCGCGCTGACTGAACGCGTCGCGGCATTAGGCGAAAAAGTCATCACCGAAGGCTTGCCGCTTATTTACGTGAATCAGGTCGGCGGGCAGGATGAATTGGTCTTTGATGGCTCTTCATTCTCTATGGCTGCGGACGGCTCTATCGTTCAATCGCTTAAGAGTTTTGTCGATGATTACGATCTCGCGACATGGGAAAAAATTGGCGACGTTTGGACCTGCATCCACGCCAAGCAAGAAGTTCAACTTTCGGGTCACGAAGCCGACTGGCGTGCGATGTGTTTGGGGCTGGGGGATTACGTCAATAAGAATGGATTTAAGCAGATAATTTTAGGCATGAGCGGCGGTATTGATAGCGCCATGGCAGCGACAATCGCCGTCGATGCGCTGGGGCCTGAACGTGTTTGGGCCGTGATGATGCCAACGAAATATACGTCCGGCGACTCACTGACGGACGCGCAAGCCTGCTGTGAGCGACTCGGATGCCGTTATGACTCAATTCCGATAAAGCCTGCGATTGACGCGTTTGAGACGATGCTGGATCCGTTTTTTAAGGATTTGCCTCCATCAACGGCTGAGGAGAACATACAATCTCGCTCCCGCGCGCTGACTTTGATGGCTTTATCGAATAAATTTGGCCCCATGCTCGTCACGACCGGGAATAAATCTGAAATGGCTGTTGGGTATGCCACGCTCTATGGCGATATGTGCGGTGGCTATAACCCTCTAAAGGACGTTTATAAGACTGAAGTCTTTGCATTGGCGAATTGGCGGAATGAAAATACGCCCGAAGATTTGCTCGGCGCGGACGATCCCATCCCTACACGCATTATCACCAAGCCGCCTTCGGCAGAGCTGCGCGATGATCAGAAGGACAGCGATAGTTTGCCGGAATATGATGTGCTGGATGACTTGCTGCTCTGCCTCATCGAACTGGAACTTCCCATTGAAGAGATTTTGCTGCGGGGCCATAGCGAGGCCAATGTAAAGCGGATTCAAAACTTGCTCTACATCGCTGAATATAAACGCCGACAAGCGCCTCCGGGTGTGAAAATCGGCACCAAGAATTTCGGACGCGACCGCCGCTATCCGATCACTAATCGTTATCGCGATAAGATTGCCAAGGGTGAGATATAATGACTTCTCCGATCGTAAGATTTGCACCATCCCCGACAGGTCGCCTCCATGTCGGCAATGTCCGTACGGCATTGATGAACGTCCTGTTCGCGCAAGCGGAAGGCGGGGTGTTTGTTCTGCGGATTGATGATACGGATTTGGAACGCTCCACGGCAGAGTTTGAGCAAGGCATTCGCGATGATTTGTCTTGGCTCGGGGTGACATGGGGCAAGACGTTCAAACAATCCGAACGGTTTAATATGTATGATGAGGCGGCCGCCAAACTGAAAGCCGATGGCTTGCTCTATGCCTGTTACGAAACATCAGATGAGCTCGACCGCCAGCGCAAGTTACAGCGTGTCGCGGGTAAACCGCCGATTTATAACCGCGCAGCGTTGGACCTGACAGATGAGCAAAAGGCCGCTTATGAAGCGGAAGGCCGCACGCCGCATTGGCGTTTTAAACTCTCCGGCGGCACTGTGACCTGGCGTGATTTGGTGCGGGGCGAGCAGAGCATTGATATGTCTTCACTGTCTGACCCGGTTCTCATTCGCGGCGATGGCTCTTATCTTTACACGTTGCCGAGTGTCGTCGACGATATTGAGGCCAAGATTACACACGTTATTCGCGGCGAAGACCATGTGACGAACTCCGGTGCACAAATTGAAATTTTTCGAGCGTTATCAACGCACTTACCTGAGTTTGCTCACACGCCTTTATTGGTCGGCGCAGACGGTAAATCCTTGTCCAAACGTCTTGGGTCTTTGTCTATGTTGGAACTTCGTCAGCAGGGTATTGAGCCTATGGCCATCGCCTCCTTGCTCGCGAAAATCGGAACCTCCGACGCGGTTGAAATCCGCCATAGTTTGAAGGCCTTGGCAGACGAATTTGCATTTATCAAAATTGGCCGCGCGCCGGCTCGGTTTGACGAAAAAGAGTTGACGGCCTTGAATGCGAAGCTTTTACACGAAACACCTTATGCGCTGGTCGCTGACCGTGTGCCGGGGGATGAAGATTTCTGGAATATTGTCCGTGCCAATATTGAAAAGCTCTCTGATATTGATGACTGGGCCGATATTGTTCTGAAACCGATGTCTGGTGAAATTTCAGATGATGATACTGAATTCTGCGCGACAGCGGCGGAGTTTCTGCCAAATAGAGTGACGGCCGAAACCTGGTCCGCCATGGTCGCGCATTTGAAAACTGAGACCGGCCGTAAGGGCAAGGGGCTGTTCATGCCATTGCGTTTGGCCTTGACCGGACAAGAACATGGCCCGTCCATGGACGATATGCTGCAATTGCTTGGGGCCGAAAAAGCAAAAGCGCGCTTGCGCGGGCAGGCGGCCTAAGCTCTCGCTTTCGTGAATCCCACTTGATGTCTGCGCCTGTTATGCGCGCGCATCAACACTGGGGGTCACCATGACACATTTACGCTTACCGCTTTTTCTTACCCGTCTATCAATCGCGATATTCCTACTGCCGTGGATTTTGATGCGCTTCATTGATGGCGGAGCATCCGCAAAAGGTATTTCAAAGAAATATTATTTCTTCGAACAGCCCGATATTTTGACAACATTGATTGGTGTGGGTTGGTTGATTCTGCTGGCTGCATTTTTGGTCGGGTTTAAGAAGAAGATTTCTTATTTTCTTGTGTTCCTGATTCACGCGGTCGGCACGGCTTTTAGTCTGCGGTTTATGATTCCGGGGACGGAGAATTTTGTACCGACATTTATGGCTGCGCTTCCGGCGCTTATGGCGATGTATTTGCTCTGGACGCTCCGCAAAGAAGATACATTGCTTAGCTTGAGTGGAAAGCTGGGTTAATCGCGATGGGATAACCCGAAAAGGCGGCTGGTCGCTGGCTTCACCGGGATGTGAAGAAGCCAATGACCAGCCCACCGAGTTCAGTCGCGAACGTGGGATGATGCGACTAATGTACCGGGTGTGTGAGTTGGGATGTGATCACCGGGTACATAAGTTTGCTATACCAAGGGTTGTATTTTGTCACGTAAAATCTTTGCTGAATGTCACCTATGGTAATTATTAAGTTAAGCTAGGGACCTTTCGCACCTGTGTTTACGGCCTGACCTAATCTCTGTGCGGGCGCCATGATAGAATACTGCCAAGCATAATGCGGTAAATCGGGTCGAATATGAGAACTGCCGCGAGGACAGCGACGCCCCATATCCAATGCTGGCCGGTGATAATCAACCAAATCATAATCACAATTGCGGCGGGATAAAACAAAAACGCCCGGGTAAACCGCCAGAACCCTTTGAGAAGTCTACGGTTCATGCGTTTAGGTCTCGGGGAAGTATCAAATCCGTGAACGCCCAGGCCGACGGGTCCAGCCAATCGGATATGTCGTTTTTCTTACGGGTCAGAACGGTACAGGCCCCTGTAGGATAGGCGTGCACCTGACCCGTAAAGTAAGTGTGGAGACCAGACCATCCGGGATTATGTCCCAGAAGCATTAGCGGCGCGCTCGGTTCAATTTCGCGGCCACACACTCTCAGAACGGTTTCAACGCTCGCGTGATAGAATTCTGAATTATAATTTACGGTCTGAGCGCCGGGAATCGCTCGAATCAAGCGCATAGCCGTCTCGCGCGTACGTTTCGCATCGGATGACCATATAATATCAGGGGCATAGCCCCTTGCCGTCAACGCGGCGCCAACCGCAGATGCGGCCCGTTGCCCGCGTTCATTTAGGGGGCGATCATGGTCGCTCAAATCCCCGTCCGTCCAAGAAGATTTGGCGTGACGCATAAGCAAGAGACGAGGTAACATGGCAACGATATGCCTCTATTCCATCTTATAGACAATCCCGATACGGCTAATCGTATCCACTTCTTCTCGGCCCTCGGGAACGTCCGTATGGGCCTCAATGCGAAAACTGGCTCTTAAGGCTAGAGCTCCGAACAAATGTGAGTTGACGCCTATTTCATTGATAAAAAATGTGTCGACATCCGAATAGAAAAGTTCCGTGTCATTGGTGAGTGTCACGGTCTCATGAAACTTATGTTCGAAATCGGAGAACAGTCGAGCGGAAGCGAACTCCTCCAAACGGCTGCTTAATCCGCTTGGGTCATTGGGTTTAAGACGGGCTTTTTGCGACCGAAATCCTGCGCCGGCCTCTACGCGCCATTGGCTCGGGCCGTCAACCAAGACGGAATAGCCGGCTCCGCCGCCAATATAATACCCGTGTTTGAACGCGCCGAAATCTTCGCTGTAATAATCAGCATTGGCAAATCCATATGTTCGCGGAGCCAGATCGCGGCCAATTTTATAGCCGAGTCGGTAGCGTCGTTTATTCGTATTTCCTTGATTGCTGCCGTAATCTGCCGTGCCGGCCAGATTATGCCGCCAATCACTGCCGCGATTATTAAGCTTGAAGGTCAGGCCCACATTGGTCGTGTCGTTATTTCCCGTTGTTCGCGCGCCGCTGAGGCCTACTTCGCCGCCCCATCCTTTGGTATCTTCAGCTTGGGCCGTGCCCATGAATGAAGAGAGGCAGAGGCTTAAAACAGCCGCCAAAGAAAAACGCGCCAACATGTAAGAGCTCCACAAAACGATGGGGTGAAGGGGAATATCTTCTGCGTCTTATATGGGACAGGCGAGTCGCCGCAAGCCAAGCTTTACCCCTGCCGCGCGCCGCACTATAGCGGGCAAAACTTGCTGCAATTTACAAAGTCCATTCCATGTTCGATATAAAAGCCATTCGCGAAAACC
>CALFWV010000079.1 GCA_937927825.1 uncultured Caulobacterales bacterium
GATTCTCGAGAATATAGTCTTTGATGAGGGTTTCGATTTCGGACTTGCTCATTGATGTCGTTGGTCCGGCCTCTGCGCAGGACGCTGTCATCATGCCAATCGCAGCAATCGACGTCATTAAAAAAGGTCTCATGAGAATCTCTATCTTCGGATTTCAGCTTATATTTTAATCTATGCGTAGAGTTTAACTGAATAAACTCAATACTTTGATAAAATCAACGTGAAGTGAAACTCACGAACGGCTTTGGTCCCCGGCGGCGTTTTTTACCTGCCAGCTTTGTTTCCGAAACGACGATAATATCTGAAGCGCGCCGCCATTGTGGCAAAGACCGAGGCAATTCTTCCTGAGCGCGCTGCGCAAAACTTCTCGCGCTATTAATGTCCCCGATTGCATAAAAACGCTCAGCGGTAGCATATTGGGCAAGGGCCGTATTTCCTTGGCGTTCGTAAACATCGGCCAACAGATACCATCCATATGAATTGGTCGGTTCCGTTTGGAGAGCCGATTTCAGCAACTCAACAACTTTCTCATAATCGCCTGGGTCACGGGTTTGTAAGGTGGCCTGCGCTAAAGCGATTTCAAGAAGGGGAGAGCCCGGCTTCAGATCCAATGCGCGCTTTGAGGGGGCAATCGCATCAATGCCTTGCCCGGATTCATATAAAATCTGGGCCTTCAGTTCGTGGAAATACGGGTTTTCCGGCTCCTCCTCGATTAAGCTGTCAATTTCTTTGATCGCATTCCGTAAATCAGCTTGTTTGAAATTTGCCACTGCGCGAGCGTAACGCGCCGGTTTTGATTGGTCGGAAAGCGGGAAGCGTGAATAGACTTCTGCCGGCCCATTGAGAAATCCTCTCAATTTAGCTTGCATCATCGCGTGTTTGTGAATTTCTTCGGCCGTATCGGTTCTTTCGCTGTATTCGGATTCTGCAACACGCTCGCGCAACGCGTCGATACGATCCGCTGACAACGGATGACCCCGAAAATAAGGATAGCGCCTGGCTTGGCTCAGAACTTCTTGAGCCCGAAACTTTTCGAAGAATTGGATAAGGCCTTTTCCGCTTTGCCCGGTACGTTCCATATATTCGGCGGCATATTGGTCGGCAGCGGATTCGTTTACCCGGGAATAAGACAGAGCTTCCAAGACGCCAAATTGCTGGGATCCTCCTAAAACGAGAGCACCAGCTTCGCCTTCGCCTGCGAGTATGGCGGCCAGGCCGATACCCGCCGCGATGAGCATGGACCCATAAGCGCTGCGGTTTCCATAATCAGATCGAACGATGTGACCGCCCGTAATATGGCCTGTTTCGTGGGCAATGACGCCCTTCAATTGGTTAGGGGTGTCGGCCTCAAGGATAAGTCCGGAATGTAGGAAAATATTCTGCCCACGTGTAACGAAAGCATTGAGCGACGGATCATTGACCAAATATATATCAACGGATGACGGTGATAGCCCACCAGCCCGCAGAATGGGGTCGGTAAACTCGCGCAGTGTTTCCTCAATTTCCGTATCACGGAGTAGGGACTGGGCATTTGCCTGTACAGTCGAGAAGGCCAGGCAGAATATGACGAGTACCGCCAACCTGACGGAGGGCACCAAAGATTTCATCGTAAAGGTCATAGTGTTGATGTGGAACCTCTTCATGGGGCGGTCAAGTTACGCCCGTGTTAGACTAGCTCACGGTTACGCGAGCGCAGGTGAACGAGAGGTGAGCTGATCGGGGTTATTTTCGCCCGGATCAAAACTAAATCAGTCTTTCTTCCGGCGGTTCCACCACCCGCGTTTGATTTTCTTTTCGGGTGCCTTGGCTGTTTCTGGCGCAGGCTCCGCTTTCGCTATGGGCGCTGGCTCAGGCTTTGGCTCAGGTTTTGGTGTAGTGTCCTTTGCGGTTTTTGCCGGCGCTTTACGCGTTCGCTTAGGCGATGCAGGTTTTGCCTCTGCCGTCTCAGTCTTCGCACTTGGAGCTTTGCGCGTTCGTTTTGGCGCAGTTTTTGACTCAGCAACTTTGTCCACCTTTTCAGACGATGTTTTCGTCGGAGCTTTCCGCGTTCTCGTTGGCTTCGCTGGTGTCTCGTCGGGCTTGGCAACAGTTTTCTTTGCGGCCGATTTCTTAGGGGCAGCTTTCTTGGTTGTCGTTTTCTTCGCAGCGGCTTTTTTTGCTGGCGGTTTTGCTTTCGCCGGGGCCGCCTTTTTTGCAGGTGCCTTGCGCGTGCGGGAAGATTTTTTTGTCTCAGTCTCGGCCGCGTCAGTTTTTATCTCCGCAGTTTTCTTAGCGGGGGCCCGGCGTTTACGCGCAGGCTTTGGCACGACTGTGTCTTCTGATACGGCCTTCTTTACTGGCGCTTTCCGTGTGCGTTTGGGTTTCGTCTCTGTCTCGACAGAGGAGGTTTCATCAGCAGGCGTGTCAGCGGCTTTCTTCGCCGGTGCCCGGCGTTTGCGGGTTGGTTTTTTGGCTTCAATCTCGGGCATTTCCGCAGACTTCGGCGTCTCGGCCGACTTTTTAATCGGTGCCTTGCGGGTACGTTTCGGCGTTGCTTCGCTTTTCGTATCCGTTTCTTTATTGCGAGCCGGGGCTTTGCGGCGCGTTGTAGAGCGACGTTTCGTCGTCTCCGTCTCTACCACTTCAGCGACTTCAGCCACTGTTTCAGCCGGTTTGTCTTTTGATTTACTGGGGGCACGACGGCGACGTCCACCTTTCTCTGTCGTCCGTTCAGTATCCGAGCCTTCGGATTTTTTAGCATCTGCAGTTGCTGTGTCTTCGGATTTCGCGGCTGTGCCCGTGTCCTTTGACGGGGCTTTACGGCGGCGGCGCTTTGGCTTTGTGTCTTTTTCAGACGCAGTGTCTTCAACACTGACTGATTTGGCCTCTTCGTCATTGGACTCAGATGTTTGGGCGGCTTCGTCTTTGCGCCCACGACCGCGACCACCACGTCGCCCTCGACGAGAGCGCTTACGACCTGATTTGCGATTTTCTTCGTCTTTTTCGTCCTCGAGCGAGATGTTTTCCGAGGCGTCTGACTCGTCTTCAGATTTATCTTTTCGTTTCTTGGCCGGTTTGCGCTTCGCCGCCTCTCGCTCTTTTTTGAAATCGCGTTCGATTTGTTCGAGTGGATCAGCGCGCTTGTCTTCTCGTTTCTCGACAACCTCCAATTCGAAATGAGGGCGGATAAGGTCGTCACTGCCGACAACTTCCGTAAAAACATCCGCGACTTCGTCAACCTGAGTCAACAGATCTCGTTTTTCGTTTAGAAGGTAAAGGGCCACGTCATGAGATGTTTTCAAACGAATGCGCTTGGCTTTTCCGCGAACCGCGAACTCCTCAACAGCGCGAATTGCGGCGAGCGCAGAGCTTTCAATTGTCCGCTTCCGTCCAACACCGGAACAATGTGGGCAAGACGTCGTTGAGCCTTCAAGCAAAGAACGGCGGCGACGCTGACGGCTGATTTCCATTAAACCGAACTGGCTTATTCGGGAGGTTTGGATTCGGGCCCGGTCTTGGGACAACACGTCTTTCATTTTCTTTTCGACCGCGCGGTTATTCTTGTGCTCATCCATATCGATGAAATCGACAACAATAAGACCAGCCAAATCGCGCAAACGCATTTGACGGGCGAGCTCTTCCGCTGCTTCCATATTTGTTCGCAGGGCGGTGCGTTCAATATTGCGCTCTTTCGTCGATCGACCGGAGTTTACGTCAACAGAGACAAGCGCTTCTGTCGGATGAATGACAAGGTAGCCGCCGGATTTCAGTTGAACCGTTGCATCTAATGAGTTTTCAATTTGTTTTTCAGCGTCGTAACGTAGGAAGAGCGGAATTTCGTCGTTATAATGTTTAACAAATTTCGCGTGGCTCGGCATCAACATGTTGATGAATTCGCTGGCGGTTTCGTAGGCATCGTTGCCTTGTACCAATATCTCTTCGATGTCTTTATTATAGAGATCCCGGATGGAGCGTTTAACCAGATTACCTTCCTCATGGATTAGAGCGGGGGCCGAGGACTCCATAGTCTTACCGCGAATATCAGACCACAGGCGGGACAGATAATCATAGTCGTGACCAATTTCGGACTTTGTTCTTTTTGCGCCGGCTGTCCGGACGATAACGCCCATCCCTTGCGGCACGTCCAGGTTATTCATAATGCTCTTGAGACGTTTACGATCAGAGCCATTTGCAATTTTACGAGAAATGCCGCCGCCTCGTGGTGTGTTTGGCATGAGGACACAATAGCGCCCGGCAAGCGACAGGTAAGTCGTCATGGCGGCGCCTTTGTTTCCGCGCTCCTCTTTTACGGCTTGGACTAGGAGAATTTGACCGCGTTTGATGACTTCTTGGATTTTGTAACGACGACGGGAAATGCGTTTACGACGTTTTGAAGCAACTTTTACCTGCTCATCCGCGACTTCTGCATCTGTTTCATCGGTCGCATCTTCATCGTCGGGATCAAGATTTTCGTCGCGTTCCTCTTCGTCGTGGTCGTCTTCACCATCATCAGAATCAGAATCAGTGTCTAAATCAAAATCATCGTCCTCGTCCTCGTCTTCATCGTCATCTTCCTCATCCTTTTTTGATCGGGATTTGCGATTGGCGGATGCGGCTTTGCGCTTTTCCTCGTCTTCTTCCAGAAGACGCTGATCTTCTTCTTCCTGTTCTTTTAGTGCCTGTTTATCGGCTTCAGGAATCCGGTAATAGTCCGGGTGAATTTCAGAAAATGCGAGGAACCCATGGCGATTTCCACCGTACTCGATAAAGGCCGCTTGCAGGCTGGGTTCAACGCGAGTGACGCGGGCGAGGTAGACGTTACCGCGGAGTTGCCGTTTGTGACGGCTTTCAAAATCTAGTTCTTCAACACGGTTCGAATCGACAATCACAACCCGAGTTTCTTCCGGGTGGGCCGCATCGATGAGCATACGTTTGGTCATGGTGTTCTCCAAGCGCTCGCGCGGATCCCCGACTATTGGTCGGTCGCTGCGAGGCAATAATTGATAAAATAGGGTTCAGGGTCGCCGCGCGCGCTGACAAGACGTCCGTCAAAACGGGCCCTCTTGGTATCGCTGTAATTTGCGTGGCGGTCATAAAAACTTTCGACGTGCAGCCAAGACAAAACAGTCGGCGCTGCGTGAATTTCGCGAGGGGGCGTTCTTTTTTCAGCCTGCCTAGGCTCGCATTCCGACCGCTCCTGCCTCATTTCGGACAAAAGGGCAAAGCATTTGTCAGTACTTGCGTAAAACAATGTGAAGATATTGCGGCCTGGCGCAGTGTTTCTCGGCTTTGCAGGGTAGAGGCTTGAAATGATAATACTTTATTCACCATAAAATTGGCATAGATGGACGCGCCGTGTACCGACTCATTCTCATATCCTTCGCGATGGTCCTTTTCGGGGCCTTAGACGCTTGGGGGGCTGTGCCTGTCCCAAATTTGAAACCCGGGACAGAGATCGCTTCTCCCTCTGTTCGAGCGCCAGGTGCCCGTTATTTTCAGGCAGAAATACCTTATCCCGTTCTGAAACCTGCCGGTTCCAGCTTACAGCATCAAAAACCAGTCATCGTGATTGACCCGGGTCACGGCGGGACGGACCCTGGTGCGATAGGCGTTCGGGGAACGCATGAGAAAACGATTACGACGAAGGCCGCGAATGAATTGGCCAATCGGTTGCGGAAATCCGGCCGTTACAAAGTAATCCTGACGCGAACCGATGATAGTTATGTTGATCACGACGATCGCCTCCGAATCGCGCGAAAAGGCCAGGCAGATCTTTTCATTTCGATTCATGCTGATTCTGCGGGCAAATCTGCGAAAGGCGCAACCGTCTACACGCTCGCTGACCGGGCCAAAGGTCGTCAAAAACGAATTGTGAATAATCAGAACTGGATTCTGGATGTAGATTTATCCGCGCAGAGCGACCCGGTCGGTGATATTCTTGTGGATTTGGCAACGCGGAAGACAGAAAGCCAGTCTGATGCCTTTGCCGAAATCCTGCTAAATGAATTGAGTGGTAAGGTGGACCTCATCGGTAATTCTCACCGCCGGGCGGGCTATTATGTGCTACTGGCACCCGACGTCCCCGCGATTTTACTGGAACTGGGATATTTGTCCAATAGTGAAGACGAGAGACGTCTGCAAACAAAAGCTTATCGTGATAAAATTACGTCGAGTGTAGAGCGGGCGATTGATATATACATGTCGCAACGCTGAGGGCCGCGTCACCGCGCCTCCTGAACCAAAGGCTTTATATACGGCTATTGCCCCGCTAACACCCTAAAACCGCCGCATTCCGCGGTCAGATGATTCGAGCTATGACTGAGACGATTTCTCCGATTTCCGCAACTGATGCGCCCCGCTCGCCCTCGCGCAGAGCAAAGCTCTGGCGAGCGTTCAAATGGATGTGTGGGTTTGGGCTCGTTTTGGGGCTCATTTTCGCAATTATTATATTTGTACTCTTCGTTAAATGGACCCGCGATCTTCCCAGCACGGAAAGCTTGTCCGAGTATGAGCCTCCCGTTATGTCCCGCGTGCATGCGGGTGACGGGAAGCTCATTTATGAATTTTCTAAACAGGCCCGGGTATTTGTCCCGGTCAACACTATTCCGCGAGAGCTGCAACTCGCTTTCGTATCAGCGGAAGATAAGAGGTTTTACACCCACGGCGGGTGGGATCCGATTGGTTTGACTCGGGCTGCGCTATCTGCGCCAGGGAAAAAGCTGCGCGGGCAGCGTGTCGGGGGGACTTCAACGCTGACACAACAAGTCGCAAAAAATTTCCTCGTCGGGGATGATTACAGCTTCAAACGAAAAGTTCGCGAAATTGCCATTGCCCGACGTATGGAAGACGCTTTCTCCAAAGACGAAATTATTGAGCTTTATCTAAACGAAATCTACTTCGGCCGCGGTGCCTATGGTGTGGCGGCGGCATCCCTTAAACATTTCGGCAAGCCGATGCAGGATTTGACACTGGCGGAGATGACCTATCTTGCAGCGGTTCCCAAAGGCCCTGCAAATTACCGTTTGGATGATGAGCGCGGATTTGAACGCGCCAAAAACCGACAGGCCTACATTTTGGGCCGAATGGTTGACGACGGCTACATCACGCAAGATGAAGCCGACGCCGCCAAGGCCGCTCCCTTAGATTGGACAAAGCGCTTAGAGGGCGACGAATATCTGGCATCCGAATATTTTGTCGAAGAGGCGCGCAAACAGATTTACAAAATGTATGGTGAAGATGAGCTTTACGAGGGCGGGCTTTCAATTCGCACGACGCTCGACACATCCATGCAACTCGAAGGCCGCCGTGCCTTACGCCGAGGACTTGAGATGATGGATCGGCGTCATGGCTATCGCGGCCCGTTGACGTCCTTTGAAACCATGTCGGATTGGAAAAAACAATTAGCGGCCGTCAAGGCGCCGGCTGATATTGGAGACTGGCGCGTTGCGCTCGTTATGGAGGTTTCCGACAAGTCAGCTGAGTTGCGGTTTGTACCGCCTGCGGATTGGACGGAGGGTGAAACTTACCCTGAGACAGAGGCCAAAGGGACGCTCGCGATTTCAGATATTAGCTGGGCGAAAAAGGCGCTTCCGAAGGGCGCTGTCGGGCCGGATTTAAAATCCGTGAAAGAGGTATTGAAAACGGGCGACGTCATATTGGTTCAGCGGAAGCCCGTCAAAGCTGACGCAGAGCCGTCTACCGCTTATAATCTTAGACAAGTACCCAAGGCCAATGGAGCCTTATTGGCGATGGATCCGAATACCGGGCGTGTTCTTGCCATGGTTGGCGGGTATAGTTTTGATCAGTCACAATTTAACCGCGCAACGCAAGCTAAGCGGCAACCGGGGTCGGCGTTTAAACCATTTGTATATGCGGCGGCTTTGGAAAACGGATTAAGCCCAGGCGGGAAGGTCTTCACGCCGGCGTCTCAAGTATTGGACGCGCCCTTTGTCATCGAGCGTCAAGACATCGAATGTGAAGAGAGTGAGCAAGGCACCCTACAGCTACGAGGGTCACAGGACGAGCGCGTGGAAGATGATAGCGAAGATCCGGAAGATGACGAATGCGAACGATTTTATAAACCCGAAAATTATAATGCCGGGAACTTTTATGGACTTTCAACATTGCGATTGGGAATTGAAAAATCCCGGAATGCGATGACCGTTCGGTTGGCGAATGAAATGGGTATGGCTCCGGTTATGAAGCTCTCGCAACGTTTTGGGATTTACGATGAACCCATGCCTGAATTGGCATGGGCATTGGGAGCAGGCGAAACGACCTTGCTTCGTCTCGCAACGGCCTATTCAACGATGATTAACGGAGGTAAAGCTGTCGAGCCCCGCATCCTAGACCGTATTCAGGATGGAAGCGGTAAAACGGTTTTTAATGCCTTTGAGACAGATTGCGCAGATTGCTTACAAGACGATTATTCGGGCGGGCCGCCCCCAGTGCTGGAGGACATGCGAGCTCAAGTCATTGATCCCGTGACCGCTTATCAAATCACCTATATTATGCAGGGCGTCGTACAGAATGGAACGGGCGCTAGATTGCGGGCTTTGGGCCGTCCTTTGGGCGGAAAGACAGGAACAACTAATGACAGTTTTGACAACTGGTTCATGGGCTTTTCACCGGACTTGGTGGTGGGTGTCTATGTTGGGATGGACACACCGGAGCAGATGGGGCGCGAGACGGGGTCCAGTTCAGCCGTGCCAATTGTGAAAGATTTCTTAGAGACCGTTTTGGAAGGCCAACCAAAGGTGCCTTTCCGCATTCCTGATGGCGTCACTTTGGCTCCTGTGAACCGCACAACTGGAGAACCGACCTTCATTGGTGCGCCGGACTTTATTTTGGAAGCCTTTAAGCCGGGCAATGAACCAACGGTTGGGGGACTGTCCCGGACTGTACGCTATGGTTCCGGGACGGACTCGCTGGGCGGGTTCTTCGGGACAAGGCCTACCGAACCTACAGAAGAAGCTAACGACGATCTGACTGAGGGCGTTCGCGACGAAGCGGAAACCTCAGATCAGGGGGACCAACAAGGCTTAGGACAGAACACTGAGGCTGGGACCGATTTGTCCGAAATTCTGGACCGTGCGGAGCGCGCGGTGAATGGGGAGGCTTCGGAGACAGAAATTCCTAACCCGGATTTGGAAGCTCCCACGCCGGAGGAAGTTCTCGGGCCCGCGCCTGAGCCTGAAAAACCTGTTGAGAAAGCACTGGACGATGGGCTCTACTAGAGCCATTAAAGCGCGAATATGAGAGCCGACATCCTTCAAATGCAAACCGATATCCAGCAGTCAGTTGAGCTGCTGAGGAGGCGTCTTTGACTGGGAGACGTCCGAACGCCGCCTAGCAGAACTTAATAACCTCGCAGAAGATCCAACCCTCTGGGACAACCCGCAAGAGGCGCAAAAGCTTATGCAGGAAAGGTCTAAGCTGGAATCCAGTTTTGAAGCCATCGCAAAAATTGAATCTGAATTATCCGAGAATGTAGAACTCGCAGAGCTTGCCGAATTGGATGACGATACGGACCTGTTGGACGCTGCGGCCGACGCGCTCGCCAGGACAAAAAAATCTGCCGACGAGCAGGAACTTCTTGCTCTGATGAGTGGTGAGGCGGATGGGAATGATTGTTTCGTCGAAATTCATCCGGGCGCTGGCGGAACGGAAGCGCAAGATTGGGCCGAAATGGTTCTGCGGATGTATATGCGCTGGGCCAATGCGCGCGGTATGAAAACTGAATTGCTGGAAGCGCAGGACGGCGACGGGGCGGGAATTAAATCTGCAACCTTGCGCATTAAGGGCGAGAATGCCTTTGGCTGGATGAAAACAGAATCCGGGGTTCATCGTCTCGTCCGTATCTCTCCCTTTGATAGCTCGGCGCGTCGCCATACCAGTTTTGCATCGGTTTGGGTCTTCCCGGAAATTGACGAGTCTATCGAAATTGATATTGATGAGAGTGAATGCCGCGTCGATACTTACCGTGCGTCCGGTGCTGGAGGCCAGCATGTCAATAAGACCGACTCGGCCGTTCGTATCACTCACGAACCATCGGGCATTGTCGTACAATGTCAATCGGACCGCAGTCAGCACAAAAACCGCAAACAGGCCTGGGATATGCTCCGTGCGCGTCTCTATGAAGAAGAGCTGCGCAAACGCGAAGAAGAGGCGCAGTCACTTGCCGATAGTAAAACCGATATTGGCTGGGGACATCAAATTCGAAGCTATGTGCTGCAACCCTACCAGATGGTGAAAGACCTGCGTACAGGGGTCGAGACGTCAGA
>CALFWV010000080.1 GCA_937927825.1 uncultured Caulobacterales bacterium
GTCCGTGCTATTCCTTGATGAAGGGACCGCGAATCTGGACATCGAAACGGAAAGCGCGATTGTCAAAATTATCCGAGATTTGCCGATTACGCGTATCATCGTGGCACATCGACCGGCATTTCTAGAGGCCAGCGATAAAATTATCCGAATTTCATGACATAAATTTTCGCATGAAATCAGAGATTTAGTTAATAAGACCTAAAAAACTCCTGTGAAATATCAAGGGTCATGCAGCCTTAGCGGGAATTATGTGTAAAAACACCATACGTTAACTACAATATGCTCGATTTTGAGACATTTTCCTTGCGCTCTGGCATGAAACTGGCTTTTAAAGAGGGGCAGCATTGTGGGGACTGTACTGCAAAGGGTGGGGCCTTTGTGTTTTTTTAAATTAAACACAGGAAAAAGATATGCGTGAACTATCTACAGAAGAACTAGACGTTGTTGTTGGCGGGAACCCAATCACAATTGAAATCTAGTCGCTCCGACATCTAATTTCAGAGACCCGCCCGACCGGCGGGTTTTTTTGTGACCTAGTAGGATGATAACTACTAAATTTTAAGACCTTTAGGGCATCTAAATGACTGGAGCTTTTCTGGTCATGTTTTACAACACTATCAGCGGATATATTTTTACGTTCTTGGGCGTCCTCCTATTGGCGGGTGGTCAGGTCTCCTTTTCCTATGCCCAAAGCGACCCTATCCCGGCTGAGATTGATCCGCGGCTCATCGAGATTGTAGAGGAAGTCAAAGTGAGAGCCATTGCGTCTCAGCCTACAGAATTGCGCCGCAGTGAAACCGCGCCGTCCAAGACCGGGGTTGCAGAGCTTCGCATTCAAAGAGCGTCCCGCCTGAATGAAGCCTCTTTCTCACAAAACCCCAAAAAAATTAGATTAGCTATCCAAGACTTTATGGTAAATAATCCCAGTGATGCCGCACCCTCCATGGGCCGCGTGATTGACCTTTTTGAACGCCATGCAGACTTGTTGGAAAGCGGCGCAAATGAGATGGCCTATCAGAAAAATGCGGCGCAATTCGCGGAAACGGGGAGTTGGCTCGAGAAATTTTTTGCCATCCAGTTGTCTAAACAGCTCTATATCGACGCGGGAGAACGGCAGGCTGCCTTCCAAAAAGCACAATATGCCTTTCAAATTATCCCCGATGATCCGAATCAACAAGTCTACACGCAATATGCGAAAGCCGAGACCCTCTCAACCTTGGCACAATTACATAATATTCAAGGCAATGTGGATTTTGCCATCGCGAATTCATTGGCCTATTTGAAAGAGACTGACGTTGACGCCGATGCTAAGCCGGCGATTGATATTTTAAATAATCTAATATTCTCTCATTCTGTGAAAAGAGACCATGAGGCGCTGCTATATTTAAGCGAAAAATTATTGGAGATTGAGACAATTTCGACCTCTTCCGTTCCGGGGCTTTCGGAATTTCGCGTGTCCCAAGCGGCAAATATGGCCGGGGACTTTGAAAAAGGTTTAGAACATGCAAATCTGGCGGAGGCCGTTTCCCAACACGCCCAGATTAATCGTCAGATTGCCACCAATAAAGCCATCGCCTTGGCTGGGCTTGGCCGAAAAATAGACGCTAGAAACCACGCCGCAAAGGCAGGAATAAATATTGAGAGCGATCATTTGCTGATGGACGAAAGTGGGCGCGATGTGCTTTATCTTGGCTTTCTCTTGGCGCAAGGCACAGATGATACGCTCGCGACCCAACTCTATAATCGTCAATTAGACGTAACGGCCCAAAAATTTCTTGCCAATACCTCGCGCGATACAACCGCGATGGTGGCAGAGCTTGAAAACTCGCGAGAGCGCCAAGCCGAACGCGATGCGGCCGCTGCTCGGGAAGCTGCACTCCAAGCCGAAACAATTGACCGTCAAGGGAAATTAAATCGCGCCTTAATTTTTCTATCTCTGCTGCTTGGCGGTGCCGCGCTAGGGTCATTCTTATTCATGAAATCACGCGTGAAGCTTTTACACAAATTAGAAATCAAAACGGTAGAAGCGGCCTCCGCAGAAAAATTGAAAACTGAATTTTTGGGTATGATTTCGCACGAGCTGCGCACCCCCCTGAACGGCATTATTGGAATTTCTGACTATTTGTCGAATTATCATGAAGACCCCGACATTAGAAATAAGACCGGCATTGTTTTGCGCAGTGGGAATGAACTTTTGTCCGTTGTCGAATCTTTGACAGATATGGCGCGTTTGGATGCCGGACAATTGGCGCTTTCGCCGCATGATGCACACCTCTCTCAATCTCTGGCTGCCGTACCGCAAAATTGGATTGACCCGGCAAAAGAAAAAGGCCTCACCTTTACCCATTTTGTCGACCCAATCATCGGAGAGCATAATGTTGATGAGGGCCGCCTAATCCAATGTCTGAATATTCTCTTGGAAAACGCTGTTCGCTTTACCAACTCCGGTCGTGTGCATTTACACATCACCGGACATGAAACAGATGGTGCCGGAGTAAACAGCCTCACGGCCATTGTTGCCGATACAGGTCAAGGCATGAGCGAGCTGGTGCAATCTCGATTATTCACCCCTTTTATGCAGGCAGATACCAGCCGCAAACGCAACCACATGGGAACAGGCCTTAACCTCGCTATCGCCTATGCGCTTGCCGAAATGATGGGGGGGAGTTTAAGCGTTGTGAGCCGTGAAGGCAGGGGATCTGAATTTAAATTGGACATTCCGCTCGGGGTAGTCTCGGCAAAATCTGTTGAACGTCCGCTTAATGACACACAACCCGTCCCGATCATTTTAGACGGACCCGCCTTGGAAAATCAGCCCTCTGAAAGCGGCGCTTTTGAAGGTGATGACGAGCCCCAAGCTGCGGTCATTGACCTCATGCAGCCGCACGCCGCCTTCCCAAGCTTGCATGATGTTGAGGCGCTGGTACTCCCGACACCGCAAGAGGGACAACAACATATACTTGTCGTGGATGACATGGCCTCCAATCGCGATATTCTGAGATTAATTTTAGAAACCCAAGGCCATCGGTGCGGTGAGGCGGAAGATGGTTTATCTGCCCTTGCCGCGATGGAGCGTCAGTCGTTTGATTTGGTCGTCTTGGACATACATATGGCGCCCATGGACGGCATCGAAACTTTGCGCCGTATTCGGGCATCCGGAACGCCCTACGCAAATATTCCCGTCATTGCGCTAACGGCCGATAATGCGGCGAGCACAAATGCCGCCTGTATGGAGGTTGGCGCCGATCTCTTCCTTACAAAACCTGTTCGTCGGGATGAGTTGCTGCGGGCGATTAGCTATTTGAACCAGACTGAAACTCCCCGCGCGTTAAGTCAGTAATTTCGGCGTGGTACCGCGCAGGCCACCGCCGGTGTCTTGGGACCTACCTACCAGCTCCCGACGCCTCCGCCTCCGCCTCCGCCGCCGGAAAATCCACCGCCGCCCGAGAAACCCCCGCCTCTGGATGATGAGCTGCCGCCCCCGCTACTGGTTTGAACCGGCCGCGCAGAGGCCACACCGGTAGATAATGATTTGACCATATCGCGGGAAATACCCCTGACGCCGCCTCCGCCAATTCCGCCTCCGCGATAGCTATTATAATAACTCGGATTATAATTTTCCGCGATAACCGGCAGGGTTTTCTCGAAATGCGTTGTCCAGGGTTTTTCGACCCCCAAGGCAACGGCATAGGGCAGAAAGGCCTCATATCGTTCCACAGTCATGGGCGGTACGCGGTCCGTTCCAATCTCTGCGGAATTCAAACGAAGTTTCTCTGCGGTCTCCAAGTAAAGTTTAAAGCCTTCGATTTCAGAGGTGATTTTCGCCCCCTTCTTGGTCGGGGCGGGCATGAGAATCATGAAGAGCAAATTCACCAGAACCAGGCCGGCAATCAAGCCCCAGAACAGGCCCGAAGATGGCGTAGAAAATGAACTGAAGACAGCCAAGAGCCCGATGAAGGTGAGGATAATCCCCATTACAACGTATCTGCCGTTCAATCGGCGGTAATCCGTAGAATAGGCTTTATTGAGATAATTCTGGAATAGAAGACTGGCAGTGTGAAAGTGCCGATTTGGTCGCTTTTTTTCCAACACAATCGGCCCCGGATTGGTCTTGAAAAGCGTGTTAAATAAAAGCTTTTCTTCCTGATTTAACTTTGCGTTATATTGGGGTGAAAGCGGAAGTGGTGTCAGGACGGTTTGTTTCTTGGTCACATCAATTTCGATGCGTTTTTTGATAGCGAGGCTTAGTAAGGTGGATATTAGCGGAGAATCTCCTTTCAATCCCTTGTTCAAAATCCGGTGGGCCGCGGCGGCTGAATAAGCCTTTGGCGCTTCATAACGGGCGAAAACCGGCGGCTTCACGGGGTCGCGGCCCACGCGGGACCAATTTAAAAAATAGAATCCCAGAACTGCCGGAGTCAGCAAAACCAGCGCAAGTAAGGCGCCATTCGCGCGCCACCACCTCGCCGATATTTCGGCGGCTGATAGGGGATCAAACACCCCTTTTTCGACGCCGACGGCAGCGGTCACAGCTTCCCGGGGAGCCAATCGGCTGTTTGCAGAAAACTCAATAATATTTCCATTTTCAGTGATTGTGACGTCATTATCTCTGCGGCCGAAAACGCCGCTATAGGCCGCCACCTGTTTGGCGCTCGCGCCTGCGGGCAAGATAATGCGTCCCGTAAAATTCTCGACCGGCATGACCGAATTTTCGCCCCATATATTCCAGCGTATCTCATCCATATCATCGAACCGAACGACCCAGTCATCTGCCTCATATTCTAGGACATAGCGTTGAATGCCGTCCTCCAGCAGAACATCCGCGCGCCCCAACCGCCAGATTAGCGTTCCGCTGTCGCTCATATTGGTCACGGCCTCGGGTTTTCCGTTTCGGGTGGCGAGGGTAAGGTGATAATTTTTGCGATAGGTAATTGCGCCTTCACGCACTTTCGTCGGGAGTTCGCGAAAAATCCCGCGCGAGACCGCGCCGCGGGCTTTCACGTAATCCAGCTCCTCGCGAATTTGCAAACTTCCGTCTTTTGCGACTCTGACGGTGACATCGGCCCGGGCCATATATTCTTGGTTCGAAGTTTGCGCGGTGACGGCCGCGCCAAAACCCCAAATTAAAAGCGCAATAATGACGCCGATTATCGGTGTAAAACGCATTAGTCGAAACTCACATCAGGCGAGGCATAGTCCGACGGTTCAATTTCAAAAAACGGTTGCACGTGAAACCCAAACGGCCCCGCGACCAAATTGGACGGCACGCTTTTGACCTTGATATTCATTTCGCGCACAGCGCCATTATAAAATCGGCGGGCCATTTCAATTTTATCTTCGGTCTCGGTCAATTCATTTTGCAGGTCGAGGAAGGTCTCATTCGATTTCAACTCAGGATAATCTTCTTTAAGCGCCAATAGTTTGGGGGTTTCGGCCGCAACCTTATATTCAGCCGCCCCGCGCTGACCGACATCATTACCCGCAGAGAGGGCCGCATTCCGAGCTTCGACCACATCGCGAAAGATATCGCGCTCATGTTTGGCATAGGCTTTGACGACATCCACAAGCCGGGGAATGAGATCTGCGCGGCGCTTCAGCTGGACTTCAATGTCCGACCAGCCATTTTGTACGAGGGCGCGTTTCTGCACGAGCCCATTATAAATCAAAACACCCCCTACACTGATCAAGGCAAGGCAAATAAGAAGAATGATAAGACCGGACATATATCCGCCATAAGGCCAGTGCCCTTAGCTTTGCAAGTCTTGCGGTGTATCGTCATCCAGTGTTTTCAGGGGATGCCGTCCATCGACCATGCCCATGAAAGGCGGGTGGATTGAATATCCAACCAGTGACCGCATTTGCGGAGACAAGTCGCGGACTGTGGATTTGGAAAGCTCCAGCAGGTAATTTTCCTGTTGGCGCATATAGGCTTCGCAATATTGATGCGTCACGGCAAAGCGCGGGGCCTCCGACCTGTTGTCTCCGCCGCCGTGCCAGGTGGTCCCTAGAAAAACGACAACAGACCCGGCAGGCATAATCGCAGGTTTGGCCTCGCTTCGGCTTGGTAATTTATCTGCGCCCCAGTCGTGGCTTCCGGGGACTATAACGGTTGCTCCGTTTTCGGCGGTGAAATCATCAATTGCCCAAACAGTGGCTGCGCCGAGCGGAGGGCGGGGACGGGGAAGTCTATAAAACCCATCGTCATAATGCAGCGCTTGCGCGGCCTCGCCGGGATGAATATTTATAATCTGACTTTGCGACAATAAATAATTGGGTAGGAAAATACGGTCAAGCAGACCCAAAACCCGGGGATGTTCGGCAAGCTTATCCAGACTACGGGTTTTTGACAGGACGTTATAAACCCGCTGCGTTTTAACGCCTTCAAAGCTGTTTCGGCCGCTGTGGCTCAGTAACGGCACCCCCTCAGACTTAATCGCGGCGAGCTCTTGTGTTGAAAGAAGGCCTTTAATGATGACATAGCCGTCGCGCATCAAGGCGTCGAAATCGGCGCGAATTTCCGGTGTGTCGCGTTCCGGTCCCGCTTTCAGGGCTTTATGCGTCTTCGCGTGATCTTTTTCCCCATAGGCTTTCATGTCTTTTGCGGCGGAAAATGTAGCGGGCGTCTGGGTCATAAAGAGAGCTTACCCCAAGCGGGCGGACATTTCACCTTTATCTAAACGCCCCGTTTTAAAGGGCCCGTGCCGGGTCCGATTATTCCCTGCATCCCTTACGGCGATAGGCTTGGCGCACGGCTTGGCGTTCATCACGCAAATGACTTTCATCTCTGGTGCGAGGGCGTCCGGCCCAAGGCGACCCGGATTCGTGCCGAATTTCTTCCATGCCCCGATCATTTTCAAACTCGATGCCGCGAACGGACGCCGCAGAATCTTGCGCGGCGATGAGAGACCGCAGGGTTTTACACTCCTCAGCGATGTAATCTTCGGCAGAGACGGTCGCACAGCCCGAGATAAGGGCACCGACAGGGATAAGGGCAAAGGCGCAGAAAAGAGTTTTCATCATGAGGCTTTTAGAACCCGTTTCGCTGGGCTAGGTCAAATTCAAAAGATGTGAGGAGAGCGCTTTGAAACGGACGATGTTAATTACGGGGGCCTCGGCCGGATTGGGCGCGGCCTTGGCCCGTGAATATGCCGGGCGCGGTTGGGATCTGGTTTTATTGGCGCGGCGGGAAGACCGTTTAAAAGCGCTGGCGGCCGAATTGAATGCGGCCCACGGCACAGGGTGCCGTGTCATCGCTGCGGACTTGTTTTCGGAAACCGCTGTGCCGGATCTAATATCGGCGCTGGACGGAACGCAGATTGACGGGCTTATCAATAATGCCGGCTATGGCCACCCGGGCACATTTCTTGCGAGTGATTGGGACGCCCACCGCCGATTTAATCATCTGATGAGTGTCGTGCCCGTTGAGCTGACCCGCGCGCTCCTACCCGCCATGGTCGACCGTGGTTTTGGGCGGGTTATGCAAGTGGCCAGCCTTGCCGGACATATGCCCGGCTCAAAGGGTCATACATTATATGCCGCTGTGAAGGCCTATCTGATTAAATTTTCCGAAAGCTTGAATGCGGAAATGCAAGAGACAGGCGTGCATATCTCTGCCCTGTGCCCGGGTTTTGTACTCACGGAGTTTCATGATGTGAACGGGACGCGCGAAGGCATAAACAGTCTGCCGAATTTTATGGTGATGAAAGCAGATGTCTGCGCGCATCTCGCCGCCGACGCCCTGGAGGCGAATAAAGCTGTCTTTATTTCCGGACGGGTTAATCGGTTTCTGGCACGGCTAAACCGCTGGGCTCCCTGGCTGGGTCGCAAAGTAATGAACTCCGGCTCAGGCCGTTATAGGAAGGCAGATTAATGTCAAAAAGTGACGCCAGATGTTATGTTGCGCTGGATTTGCCCAGTGTGGCGGAAGCAGACGCCATGGTCGAGACTTTGGGCGATGCCGTGGACAGCTATAAAATTGGACTCCAACTCCTGCCCATCGGGGGTGTTGAATTGGGCCAGCGTTTGAAAGCGCGCGGTAAAAATGTTTTCTATGATTTTAAATTTCACGATATTGGCGCGACGGTCGAAAAAGCCGCGCGGTCCGTTGCGGGATTAAAGGCGGACCTACTGACGGTGCATGCGCGTCCCGATGTGATGCGCTCTGCTGCAAAAGGGCGGGGAGAGCGGGCCTTAAAAATCTTAGGGGTCACAGTTCTGACCTCGCTGGATCGCCAAGCTCTCATTGATATTGGCTATCATGAGACGGCCGAGAGTCTTGTCATGCGCCGGGTCGAGCAGGCGCTGGAGGCCGGAATTGACGGCGTTGTGTCTTCCCCTTTAGAGGCGGCCGCCATTCGCGCGGTTGTCCCGGACGGTTTTCTGGTTGTGACGCCGGGTGTTCGCCCGAAGGGCGCGGATGCGGGGGATCAAAAACGTATCGCAACCCCCTCCAGCGCCTTGCAATCCGGCGCGAGTCACTTGGTCATTGGCCGGCCCATTACGCAAGCCGCAGACCCCCGCGCAGCCGCGCTCGCGATTGCTAAGGAGATGCGCGGCGTCTAAGAGAAGCAAGCATAAAAAAACCCGCGCTCAAAAGAGGCGGGTTGTAAAAATTTTATGTGGCCTGAAAGGCCTTAGCGGCAGCCCCGGCGCGGAGCTTGCGTTCCCCAATCGCCATACCGCGAATAATGCGTGACGGTATGACATGGCGATGTGTAAGGCACGGCAACGGGCACAGGGTAGCGCACGTAAATCACGGGACGCACAACGCGGTAATAGGTCGTTTGCGGAACTGGCTTCACAACATTGTAACAGCCCAGAACAGTGCCTTCGCCTGACCCGTAAACATTTACAGGGCAATTTGTGGCTTGAAGGCTCTCATTATGACCGAGACCCGGGACGGAGGCTGTAGAGCCGGAAAATCCATAAATATTCGTATCGGAATAGGTCTGGCTGATGGAGCCCGTCCCATATGTACTGTCGGCCTGATAAGAGCTCATGGTCGTGTAAGCTTGGGACGGCGTGAAGCGGTCAGTCGTCCCATTCAGGCTGTAAGATGCCCCGGAATGTTCGGTCCAGTTGGATGTCGTGTGTGCAGCTGCGTCGCCGCAATACATGCCCGAATTGCAGTTAGCAGACGCGGCGCCTGCGAGTGAAAGCGTGGCAACCAGAGTAGCTGCGCCTTTAAAAATACGGGAAACCATAACCCACCTCATTTGTATCATTTTCGCGAAAACTCGCCCTAATTAGACCTAGCTTAGCAATTGGCGTGCCAAATATGCGACTCGATTCCCGTGATAGGCGAATTTAATTCGGTGCCGTGATAAAAAGTCCCGCCTCTCAATTTGAGAAACGGGACCTCATCCCACAGTGACCCGACCCTGTCCGAGAGGATCGGATTTCGCTATTCTACTGAATCCAACGCCCGGGCGCGTTTGATCCATAACGTCCCGCTGGGGCCTGTACATTTTGGCAAGTTTGCTGAACGGGGACCGGAACCGGTGTTGGGACGCCAATAACCGGATTGACAACTTGTCTGGGCAATTGCCGTTTACAGATAACCTGTGAGGCGATTGTATTGCCAAAGGCCGTCGGCCCGGATACTTTTTCCCAATAGGAACCGTCACCTGCGACGGAAGAGCCATAGCTGCCCGCCATAGGGCCGGAGCGTTGCAGGACAGGCGCGCCGGGTTGACCAAAACTAAATCCCGGTCGCGGCGGGGCCAACATTAAACCTTGAGTGTTCATCAGGCCGGGTGCGCGCATTTGCTGTGCAGCCATAGGCATGCCCATTGGCATGGCGGACATAGAGACGCGCTGCTGCATAGTCATTCCGCCAAATGCGGGTTGCTGGCGAACCATGCCCATATTCGGCGCCGTGCCCGTTCCCGGAATAACAACATCCTGGGGACGTGTGCGGCCACTATCTAAAACCTCTTGCGCTGCGGCCGGGTCGCGAACAACCTTCGATGTTGGCAGATAGGCAATGCCCGGAACGAGGCTCGCGTCACCATAGGTGCGGGGCGCAAATTTCGACGGATCATATCCACCTCCTGTGCGAATAGTCTGTGGCTGGGCCGGCGCCTGATAAACGGGAGCAGGCGGGCTATAAAGCGCCATTGGAACAGGCGCGGAGGCCGGCGCAACGTCAATCTGAACAGGGCGGCCGGCATCCTGACGGCAATAGGTTGTGCTGGTTGGATGGCATCCGCCCGTAAATCCGGACGGCGCGTCAGAGAGGCCGGCGGTCGGCGCCATGCCGTGAATGCGCGTGATAGAGACGTTGGGCGCGCGCTGGAAATTCACAGACCGCAAATGGCCCATTGGATTTTCCGTGCGAATTGTCACGGGCCCAAATTCGGGGGCGTAACTCGGCATGACTTGGACGGATGGCCCGCAGTTTCCGCTGTTACAATTCCCGCCGGCGAAAGCAGGCGCGGCCATTACGGTCGCTGACAAAGCACCCAATAGGGCTTTCGAAATCAATTTGGTTGGCATGTGCCACTCCCACGTCACTATGGTGGGAGCCAGCCTCCGCACCGATCAAAAATTCTGCTCGGTGTCACATGGAAGGAGGGGCCTAAAAGTCGTAGGCAATCCCGCCGCGTTCCCAATCGCCATAGCGCGTGGGTTCGACACCTTTCGGGCCACCTTTTTCCGGTTTGAGGGGATCAGTTTCGCCGCGCGCTTTGCGCCGCTCTTCCGCTTCAGCCAAAGCCCGCTTTGCAGCCGGGCTCAAGACTTTCTTCGGGGGTTCGGATGGTTCATCAATTTTATCGTTCATAACGATAAAACATATGGGTCCGCGCCCCGCTCCCGTCAAACGCGCAAATTGCCGCTCGATGTCAAACTGATACACTGCCAGCGATAAGATTCCGTGAATCTGCGGTTAGGGCGGTGTTTACCATGATAGTTAGGGAGTTGGTAAAATTGATGATAGTTGTCTTGAAAACAGAGCCGTCCGCCAATCCCTCTCGCAATTCCTGCCCGCTTCCCTTATGCGGCGCGCATGAGCGATAGAGAACATATATCCCGCCGGCCGGGCAAACAGCAACGCGATGCGAAGATATCGGATTCTGTAAAAGCCCGTCGCTGCGCTGCGCTGGCTGTCATGGACGTGCGCGCGAATGGGAAAGCGTTGGAATTGGCGCTGGCCGAGACTGAAGATTACGCCTCGCTGGAGTCTCGTGACCGCGCCTTTGCCCGCGCGATTGCCGCGACCGTGTTTCGTCGTTCGGGCCAAATTAAGGCCGTGCTCAAACCGCATGTGCGTAAGAAACCGACTGCACCGGTTCAGGCTGTTTTGGAAACGGCCGTGGCGCAAATTGTTTTTATGGATGTGTCGCCTCATGCGGCCGTCAGCGAATCCGTTGACGTGTTGAAATCACGCCGAAACACGACACCTTTCGCCAGTTTCACCAATGCCGTGCTGCGCCGCGTGGTGGAACAGGGGAAACAAACCGCCGCGGCCGCGCCGCCGAAGTCCAACATCCCGGGCTGGATCCGGGGCGAATGGGAACGGACTTACGGTAAAATCCCGATGACGAAGATTGCGGTACAGCTCATCAAGGATCCCGGGCTCGATTTGACCGTCACCGATAAACGCCAGGACTTGGCCGAGGCCACGGGCGGCACGCCTGTCGGGCGGCAAACTTTGCGCTTAAAATCCATTGGCGATGTCACGGCCTTACCGGACTTTGAAGCGGGCACGTGGTGGGCGCAAGACCTCGCCGCCGCTCAACCCGCGCAAATATTGATGAGCCAGTTTGACGACGTCAAAGGTGTGCGCGTTTTGGATATGTGCGCGGCTCCGGGGGGCAAAACCTTGCAACTCGCTGCTGCTGGCATGACTGTCACCGCGGTTGATAAATCAGCCGGGCGGTTGAAGCGCCTCGAAGACAACCTTGTCCGGACAAAATTGAACGCAACCGTCGTCCATAAAGATGCGCTGGAGTTCAAAGCCGAGCCCTTTGACGCGGTGCTTTTGGACGCGCCCTGTTCCGCAACGGGGACATTCCGCCGCCATCCCGATGTTTTGCATAACCGAAGCCCGAAATCCGTCGCCGATTTGGTGCGATTGCAGGACAAACTTTTACCCAAGGCTGCCGCCTTAACCGCGCCGGGCGGCGTGCTGATATATGCAGTTTGTTCCTTACAACCGGATGAGGGGTTGCCCCGCATTGCAAAGTTTTTAGAAAACGCGCCTGATTTCCGCCTTATTCCGATTCCAGCATTGCCAGGTCTGGACTTGCCGAATGAGCGTTTCAAAGGCGGTGTGGTCCGAACATTGCCTTGCGATATGCCCAAATCCGGCGGACTTGACGGCTTTTTCATAGCGGCGTTGCGGCGCGAAGCGTGAGACCAACCCGGTTTAGACTGGGTTTATAGTTAACGTGGTAATCGCCCGTTAACCTGAATGTGGTCCAAGCTTTGCACGACCTGCGTCAGATGTATCAAAATGGGAGGCTCATATGAGCACGACAAAACTTTTCCGGGCTGGATTGATCGCCACAGTTGGTGTTGCTGGCCTGACTTTAACGGCCAATGCGCAAAATCGCTATGGCAATATCTATGATTATGAAAGTGGCCGTAACTGTGGTCAGGCCTGTGTGCCTGCCGCGCCTGTGACACCCGCTGCAAATACACGCTATGGCGCGCCTGTTGTTGCTGCACCTGTCTATAACCCGGCTCCGGTCTATAATCCTGCACCCGTTTATGTTGACTGTGTTCAGGCCGGCACATGCGCGCCGCAACCATCTGTTGTCTACACACAGCCGGCACCTGTATATACACCGCCTGCACCGACTTATACGCAGCCAAGCTATACGCAATCCGTACAAATGGAGCCCGTGAACTGCCCATCCGGCACAACGGCACAATCTGACGGAACTTGCATGCAGACCAGCTCTACATTCTCTTCTACACCTTCAGCCCCATCTTATTCCTCCGGCACGACATATTCCGCGCCATCGACAACAATGATGGAACCTGTGAACTGCCCATCCGGTACGACAGCACAGGCTGACGGCACATGTATGCAGACTGGATCGTCTTTCTCTTCCGGCACAACTTACTCTGAGCCGTCATATTCTTCAGGGACAACTTACTCTGAGCCGTCATTTTCCGCGCCGTCCATGTCCATGGGTCCGGTAAACTGCCCATCCGGCACAACGGCGCAAGCCGACGGGACATGTATGCAAGGCGGCAGCTCTTCCTATGCAGGCTCATCTATCGAGCTTTATACAGGTGATGCGTCGACCTCCACGGGCACGTCGTCCTACGGATATGGGTCTGACGGCTCATATGGCGCGTCTGATTATCTCCCTATTCGCAAGTAAGGGTTGACCCGGCCAAAGACCTACACCCGCTTCCTTTGGGAGGCGGGTTTTTTTATGCGTTTGAAAATTCAATTTTTCTCATGGCTTTCGGTGGCTTGCGAGTCCGGTCCCGACCCGTTAAGTAATTATCATGACAGATAAAATTCTAATATCCCCCTCTATTCTGTCAGCAGATTTTGCCGCCCTTGGGCAAGCCGTCCGCGATATTGATGCGGCGGGTGCTGATATGATTCATATTGATGTGATGGACGGCCATTATGTGCCGAATCTGACGATTGGCCCCGCTGTGGTCAAAGCGCTACGCCCCCATACGAAAAAGCCATTGGATGTCCATTTGATGATTTCCCCAACGGAAATTTTGGTACCCATGTTTATCGAGGCCGGCGCGGATTATATCACCGTTCACCCCGATGCGGGACCGCATTTGCACCGCACCTTACAATCCATTCGCGCCGCAGGCGTGAAGGCCGGAATCGTCCTGAATCCCGGCGCGCCGGTAGAGCAGGTCGACCCGGTTATTGATCTGTGCGATCAGATTATGATTATGAGTGTCAACCCGGGTTTTGGGGGGCAATCTTTTATCCCGTCGCAGCTTGAAAAAATTGCGGCTGTGCGCGCGAAAATTGACGCCCATGTCGCGGCAGGGGGGCAAGATATTTTGCTTCAGGTTGATGGCGGTGTGAACCCTCAGACGGCGAAAGACTGTATAACTGCCGGCGCAACCTCCTTGGTTGCGGGATCGGCGGTGTTTAAAGGGGCGGGCACTTACGCTGAAAATATTGCGGCGTTGCGCGGACAATCTGCCGCCAAGGCCGCCTAAAAACCGCATGGCTAAGTCAAGCCACCCGTCCGCCCAGTCGCGCATCTCATGGCCGCAGACGGCTTTTACGGCGCTGACCCAGCGTCTTGGCGAAATTTTGCCGGCGCGCCCAAGGGGAAAGTTACCGAGCCGTACGCCGAAGCCCTTTCACGCGGCGAGGCCCGCTTTCACCTTGGGGAATAGGGACAAGGCGGATGATTTATTGAACGGTCGTTTTCATTACGCCGGGCAGCTACTTGACGTGGGGCCGTGGACAACCGCGTCGCCGTCTCGCCGCTTTGCGGGGTGGCTGCATGAATTTGACTGGCTGCACGATCTACTGGCCGTTGACAGCGAGGCGCATCACGCAAAGGCGCGGGTCTATGTCGACGGATGGATAGAGACCTATGGCAAAGGCAATGATTTTGTCTCGGACCCCGCACGTCTAGGCCGGCGTCTGTTTAACTGGTTGGCGGTGTGGTCGCCTGCATTGGCCAGTTCTGGTTTAGAAGATTCTGATATGGATCTTGGCGGCAGCGACCGCGTGTTGGACCGTCGCCGCGCCAGTGTTTTACGTCAACTCACCCTGCTTAGAGGGGGCCTCAAATCTTTGCCGCCGGGACTCCCGCGCCTGACAGCAGGCTGCGCGCTCGCTTTGGGCGGCGCACGGATGGCGGATGGGAAAAACCAGTTTCTGGAGCGGGGCTTGGATTTTCTGGACGGTGAGCTGTTGCTCCAAATCCTGCCGGATGGCGGGCATATCAGCCGATCTCCGGAGACAAGCGCGCGCGCTCTGCGCGAACTCTTGACGTTGGACACACTGCTCGCAGATCGGGGGCTGGAAGGCTCTCGGGAATTATCGCGCGCAATTGACAGGCTCGCGCCCATGGTGGCGTTCTTCGCACGCTCCGGCGGGGAATTGGCCCCGTTTCACGGCGGCGGAGAGTTTGGCCGTGCGGAAATTGCAAAGCTGTTAAGCGCCGCGCCGGGCGAACCTAAAGCTTTCGGATATGGGCCCCATGTCGGATTTCAGCGGTTGGAGGCGAATAAAACGGTTGCCCTCATTGATACGGGTGAGGCCCCGCCGCGCCCCTTTGACACGCAGGCGCATTTGGCCCCTTTGGCTTTGGACTTGTCCACCGAGGAAGGCCCAATGATTACGAGTTGCGGATTTAACGCGCAGCAACCGGACGCTTGGGCGCGCCCTATTCGCGCCGCCGCCGCGCACTCGACCTTAGTGCTCGATGGCCGCTCTCCCGGCCGGTTACTTTTAAGTGACTGGCAACGCAATGCCATCGGGGATGCGATTGACCGCGTCGCGGGGCCGGTGAAAGCCACGAGAAAAGAACAAGACAGCGGCATTTGGTTGGAAAGCTACCACGAAGGCTATCTCGGGGATTACGGTTTGTCGCATCGTCGCCGCCTCTTTATGCCGCGCGACGGCCATGATGTGCGCGGGGAGGATAGTTTATTTGCGCCGATGGGCTCTATTCCAATTCGCCGAGATCAGGTGGCGTTCGCCATCCGTTTCCACATTCATCCCGACGTCAGGGTCAGCCTGTCACAAGATAAATCCTCGGCTTTACTTGTCGTCAATGGCAAGGCGGGGTGGCGGTTTAGAACGGATGGAGGACAGGTCGCTTTGGAAGATTCAGTCTATCTTGCGACAGGGACAATCCCCCTGAAAACCCGACAACTCGTGGTCTATGGGCGTGCGTTTTGTGACGGCGATGGGGAGAGCCGATCTAACCGTGTCCGCTGGTCTTTTCGTAAATTAAAGCCCACCGAAGAAAGAGTGCGGACAAAACCCATCCAATCTGATATAGAGTCTGTGTGATGAGGGCCGCAAATCGTTCGACATTCAGCATGCGCAGAAGCTTCCGCCTCATCGGGACGGATGTTCTTTTCGCGCTGGCGTCGATGATGATGGTCATTCGGTGGCGCTATGACTTCCTCAATGAGCCGATTCGCGGAAATATAGATCACAAAGCCGCCTATATCGCCGCCGCCGCGACATTGGTGACATGGGTGATTTTACGTCAGGACCGCGCAATTTGGCGATTTACGACGCTGGATGATTTCAAACGGATCAGTATTGGGATTGCTGTTGTCGCTCTGACGGTGCCTTTATTTTTATATTTCTTCTTTGACAGGGGCGCAAATTTTCCGCGCTCGGCTCCGCCGCTCTTTGCAGCGATGTTCTTTGGGTTGATTATTGTATCGCGCCTGATTGCCATGTTGTTGCAAAATGGTGATTTCCGCGCTTTGTTCCGGGCGCGCTCAACGTATGGGCAGGATGCTCTATTGGTTGGCCCGGCCCCGCATCTTTATAATTATTTGATGGAGCGTGCGCGTAAAAGCGGCGCGGGCACAAACCAGCATATGGGTTTTAACCCGGTTGGCCTAATCGAGACCTCGGGCCTGTATGAAGGGCGCACGATTCGGTCCGTTCCGGTCCTCGGCGGACCGGACAATCTGCGTGAGATTTATTTGAAGACGACGGGACGCCAAGACAAGCCGCTGCAAATTATTGCGGTTGACCCCGCGCCCGATCGCCGGGTGACGGCCAAACTGATCAAAATTGCTGCCGAACTGCGGGCGCCGCTCTCCCGCCGATCTACAGATCCGGGCCGAGGCCTTTCTGCTTTTGAAGCGGCGGATTTAATCGGACGGGAAATGCGGGTGCTCGATCTCGCCCCCGTCAAAGATATGTTCGCGGGGCGGGTTGTTTTGGTCACCGGAGCCGGCGGGTCTATCGGGTCGGAGCTCTCTAAACAGGTCGCGCAGCTCAACCCGTCAAAACTCATTCTCGTCGATCATTCGGAATTCCATCTTTACAAGTTAGAAAAAATACTCGCCCCGTTTGATAATGACGGGGAAGACCCCTGCTGGAAAACCTTCATCGGGGATGTCCGCAATGCCCCGCGTATGCGCGAGATTTTTACCGTCGAGCGTCCGGAAATCGTGCTCCATGCGGCCGCCTTAAAACATGTCCCGCTGGGTCAGAAAAACCCGCTCGAGGTCCTGCGCACAAATGTCATGGGTACCTCCAACGTGTTGGATATGTGCGAAGCCACCGGTGTGGAGCATTTCATCCTCATCTCCACGGATAAAGCTGTAGCCCCCGTCAATATGATGGGCGCATCAAAGCGGATTGTCGAAATGATGACACTCGCCCGCCAAGCCATGACACCGGGGTTGCAAGCCTCCTGCGTGCGCTTTGGCAATGTCCTCGCGTCCAATGGGTCTGTGGTGAATTTATTCGAAGAACAAATCGCGATGGGCGGCCCCGTCACCGTCACCCACCGAGAGGTCGACCGATATTTCATGATGCTGGAGGAGGCCGCGGCGCTGGTTCTGCAATCGGCTGCGCTTGGCGCGCATCGCCGCGAAACGTCAGAGACAGGTCATGATGCGTCGGGCTGTATCTATGTTCTGGAAATGGGCGAACCCGTCAATATTGGCCGCCTCGCGCGGCAGCTTATCCGTCTGCGCGGCAAGGTCCCGGATGTTGATATTGAGGTCCGCTATACGGGGCTGCGACCCGGTGAAAAAATTACCGAAGTTCTGTCTTATGAAGATGAAGATTTGAAACCCACACGCGTGGACGGAATTCAGCTTTATAATCGACAAGTCCTTGACCCGGCTTCCGTGTTGAACCGGACAAAATCTCTCATCAAGGCTCTGAATACACGTGACCGCGCCCGGGTCCGTAAGGTGATTGCACAGCTGGTTCCGGGATATGATCCCGCCAATGTGCTGGACGAACCGGAGCTCGCGATTGTGCCTTATATTGCGGATGCAGATGAAGTCGCCAATGATGTGGATGACGGCACGGGGACCGACGGTTAGGACCATTTCGCTTTACACAGGAAATCCACGTTCGGGCGGGGCTCGGAGTGGAAACGGCTGTTGCACCGTGATAGGCGGCAAGTGAAAATTCATCGACCCAAAACAGGGAACGCTCGTCATGCCCGCACCAAATCCAGACCTTCCCGCATTTGACCCGGCGCGCCTCGCGCCTGTCAAACGCGCCTTGATTTCCGTCTCGGATAAATCCCGCCTGATTGATCAAGCCAAGGCGCTGCATGAACGCGGTGTCAAACTCGTCTCCACGGGCGGCACGCATAAGGCCATCGCGAGCGCGGGCATTCCTGTCAAAGACGTCAGCGAGCTGACCAAATTTCCGGAAATGATGGATGGCCGGGTCAAGACTCTGCATCCGATGGTCCACGGCGGCCTCCTCGGCGACCGCGATCTTGCCTCCCATAAAGACGCCATGCACGACCACGGCATCCTCTCCATCGACCTGCTCATCGTCAATCTCTACCCGTTTGAACAAGCGGTCGCCGGCGGCGGGAGCTATGAGATGTGTGTTGAAAATATCGACATTGGCGGACCGGCGATGATCCGCGCGGCGGCAAAAAACCACGCCCATGTCGCGGTCTGTACGGATAGCGATGATGTGGATGCGGTCCTCGCGGATATGGATGCCAATAACGGGCAGACAACGGGCACATTGCGCCGTGCGCTGGCGGGAAAAACTTATGCGCGCTCGGCCGCCTATGATGCCGCGATTGCGAATTATTTTGCGGATATTGTCGACGGCACACCAAGTTACCGCGCGCAAGGCGGCGCGCTCAAACAGGAACTGCGTTACGGCGAAAACCCGCATCAAACGGCGGCGTTTTACAGCGACGGGTCTGATCGCCCGGGCGTCGCCACGGCCCGGCAACTGCAAGGTAAAGCCCTGTCTTACAATAATATCAATGATACCGACGCGGCGTTCGAGCTCGTCGCGGAATTTGGCCGCAATTGCGAAGGGGCGAAACCTGCCGTCGCGATTATAAAACATGCAAACCCCTGCGGCGTCGCCGTCGCGGATAGCTTTATCGAGGCCTATAAAAATGCGCTTAGCTGCGATCCTGTCTCGGCCTTTGGCGGCATTGTCGCGCTAAACGGACGGCTGGATAAAGAGACGGCCACAGCCATTTTAAAAGTCTTCACCGAAGTCGTGATTGCGCCGTCTGCTGATGATGATGCGATTGCGCTCTTTGCGAAAAAGAAAAATCTGCGTCTCTTAATTGTTGGCGATTTACCCGATCCGCTCACGCCGTCCCTGACCCAGCGAAATGTCGCCGGCGGCATTCTGGTTCAGGACCGCGATAATGGTTTCGTCGCGGATGAAGATTTAAAAGTCGTCACAAAACGCGCGCCAACTCCG
>CALFWV010000081.1 GCA_937927825.1 uncultured Caulobacterales bacterium
GACGCTTATCTCTCAAGATCTATCGGAATTTGCCCTGCACGCCCGTGCGATTTTGGGCCTGCCCATCCCCGCGATAAGACAATTCGGCCCCGCGGCGTCGGCGGTTATTTTGGGGGATGGCGTGTCGGAGAATATTAGCTTCGGTAATGTCGGCGCGGCACTGACGGAACCCGACACGCAAATTAGGTTGTTTGGGAAGCCAGAGATAAAGGGCTCTCGGCGCTTGGGGGTTGTCGTGGCGCGGGGTGAGAGTTTGGAAGAGGCAAGAGAGAAAGCGATGCGCGGGGCGGCGGCTGTGGATGTTGTTTATGGGTAGAGACAAGCCGACTCCATCGACACCAGTTACCCCGTTATTAGAAGTCAGGGCTGGGAAAAATGCCAATCGTTTTGGAGTCGCAATCTATTCGATAGCTTTAATTGCACTACCCATTTTGGGTTGGGTGGCTTTTGGTCCCGAAACACCGGGTGATACGACGAATAATGGGAATTCCATACTGGCTTTTTGGATTATGCGTGCGCTTTTGTTCGCAGGGTGGATTTACTGTTTGATTGGGTTCAAACGTTCCTTTGATTTGTTGAAACACCTCCCTATCCTATTCACACTCGATGAATTTGGTATCAAAAATCGGGTTTGGAACCTAACAACCTGGGCAGAAATTGAGACCATTTTCTATGTAAGGGGAGATTTAAACCTAAAGGTTAGATCACGTTCTGGGGATAAGATTATTGTAATGAAAAGCGAAGAACTCGGTTTCAGGTCTATGGACAAGATAGATGCTTTCATCAGGGAGCACGCCCCACCGCATCTGACAAAGGACCTATGAAGCTACGTTAAAGCCACCACAAAAGCACCTCTAATTGATAAAAGCGTGCGGTATCTTTTGTAAGACAAAATAACGAAAACGGTTCTTTGGGCGGCGGCGGTTGGGGTTGTTTATGGTTAGGCTCTCGAAAAAATTTAGCTATCCGTTTAAGATATTGAAAAGAGCCTTTACCACTAACTGTATATGCCTGAAAAACTGAGAAAATTTAATTTAGACAAAGAAGCCCTACTCATAATTATTGGTTTTGGGCTGGTGTTCGGCCTGGGGTCCCTTTTTCTGTATGAACTTAGCGCGAGGCTATTCAGCCTTGGGTTTTTCTTTGGCGCTTTTCTTGGTTTTGCGGCTTTACCTTTTATTGATAGCAAGAAATGGAAGCCTAAGCCTTGGACTTGCGCGAGCATGGGAATGTTAGGCGGTTTCGCATTTGCCTACCTCTCTGGCCTGCCTCCCTTTAATATTGGTAGTCTTTCTATTGGCGGCTTTATTTTTGGGTATTTCGCACCGTTCTGGGCAAAATACATGTAATCAAAATGCCCGCATTGCTTCCTCTAAAATCAGTCATCACAAGACTTGTTCTTGTGATCCACCTGTAGCTACTCATGGATTGCAAGACCGACGTCTTGCAATGACGACCTCAAGGAGAGTTTATAACGATTCCGCCCACAAAAAAGCCCGCTCTCATCTCTGAGAACGGGCGGTTTTCTTTGTGCCGCTGACGCGGCCTGAACATTTTACCTTTAAAGGCTCAGAAATTCCACGAAGGCTGTGCATTTTCTGAGGCAATATGAATAGGGTAAATTGTTCTAAATCATCCCATCTTCTTCAAACAAGGTCTCTTTATCGACCTTCTTATCCGTCATCTTCGCCTTCTCAACGATCAGATCGACGACCTTCTCTTCATAGATTGGTGCGCGGAGATTGGCGAGTTGTTGCGGGTTCTTTTGATAGAACTCGATGACTTGCTGCTCTTGTCCCGGATATTGACGGGCTTCCGCGATCATAGCCTGCTGTAGCTCTTCATTCGTAATCTGGATTTCGTGCTTCTGACCCATTTCAGCCAGAACCAAACCGAGGCGCACGCGGCGCTCGGCAATCTTACGATAGTCTTTTTCAAGCTGCTTCTCTGTCTTCTTCTCGTCTTCTTCGTCGAGATTACCGGCTTCTTTTTCAGCCTGAACCTGATTCCAGATATTTGTGAATTCCGCTTCGACCATGCCGGGCGGCAAATCGAATTTATGCTTCTTGTCGAGCTCATCCAGGATAGCGCGCTTCAAGCGCAGACGGGATTGGCCTTCCAACTCATTCTCATATGATTCTTTAACAGCAGTCTTGAGCGCTTCTGCGTCTTCCATGCCAAACTTCTTGGCGAAGTCATCGTCGATTTCGCTGTCTTTTGCGCCTTGAACTTCGATAACTGTCGTTGCGAAAACGGCGTCTTTGCCGGCCAGGTCTGCGGATTGATATGGGTCAGGGAATGTGACTTTCACGTCCAGCTCGTCACCCGCTTTTGCGCCGATAAGTTGATCTTCAAAGCCCGGTATGAATGTGCCGGAGCCGAGAACGAGTTGGTGACCCTTCATCGCGCCGCCTTCGAACTCAACGCCGTCAACCGTGCCGACGAAGTCAATAAGCACAGCATCGTCTTTTTTGGCTTTGGCCGTTTTGGCTTTCTTTTTATATGTCTTTTGTGAGGACGCGAGTTCCTTCAGGCGCTCGTCAATATCCTTTTGGTCAGCTTCGTGAACCAAACGCGTAAACTTCAGCTTTTCAGGATCAACAGGGTCAAACTCAGGAATTGTTTCGACTTTCAGCGTATATTCCAGATCGGCTTTGCCCGTCGTTACCTCTTCGCCATTGGCGCGCAAATCGATTTGCGGCTGTCCGGCGGGACGGATTTTATTATCATTGATAGCCTGCTGCGAGCTCTCATTGAGGACGTCATTGACGATGTCGCTCATGATGGACTGACCAAACATCTTACGGATATGCGCCGTCGGGACCTTACCGGGGCGGAAGCCTTTTAGCGTGACCTGCGGCTGCATTTCTTTGATTTTGGCTTCCAACTTTGTGGCCAGATCCTCTTTTGGGATTGTGACGGCAAAAGTCTTTGATAGGCCTTCGGCCTCGAGCTCTTTAATTTGCATGATGATATCACCAAGGTTGGGCAGGCGCGAAAGGCCCCTGCCAAGGGTTTGAAAATTTCGCGCCTTATGTCATGGGCCGCTGGTAATCGCAACGCCTTAGGACCGCCTTATTTCAGTCATTTATCTCTGCCTATGGCGCGCCGGTCTCTAATCCGTCGCTGCCCCTGCCTTGACGTGCCCGCAGCGCTGTGGTGGGAGCGTCCACATGGACCCGTCTTGGTATCTCTATCTCGGCATATTCGTCGGCCCCTTTGTGCAAGAAGACGCCGCCGTTATCGCAGCCGCAACGCTGAGCGCGTCTGACCCACAGCATTTTCCGACCGTCTTTTTTGTGATTCTCTTCGGCCTCTTCGCCTCTGATATCTGGAAATATTGGATTGGATACTCGGCCCACGCGTCCTCTCGCGCCCGGAAATGGGCCGAAAAGGATAAAGTCATGTCGATGGGAGACAAAGTCGAACGCCATGCCGTGACCACATTGCTGGCCGCCCGCTTCTTGCCCCTTGCGCGCGTGCCCGCCTATATCGCTTGCGGCTATTTCAAAATGAATTACGCGAAGTTTTGCGGCCTCATTTTCATGACCGCCCTGCTCTATTGTGTCGTCATTTTTGCAGTGATTCACTTTTTGGGAGAAATCTTCGGGGACCGTATGGAAATTGTTTTGGGTCTCGTTGCGGGGGCCGTGATTCTCGCGCTCCTCGGAACAATCGGGATTAAAACTTGGCGCAGTAAACGCGGCGACCCCACCGCTTAAACCAAAGCTTTATGTACGACCGCTGCGCTTTTGTCCTTCGAGCCATGATACAATATCGCCCATCGCCGCGTCATTGGCCTCCTCAATGGCCGCAACGATAGACGACACATTGATTGACCGAGCTCTCACGCTTTTTCGAACGGAATGCGTCCCGAGCAAGCTGCGATCATCTGCCCGCGCATAGGTGACGCGGTACTGCACAACGGCCAAGGGGGCGCTGTCCGGTCCCTGATCAAAATTCGCTTCAAAGTTTTTAACGGACAAATGCAGGCGGGTCTTCGTGCGCGCGCCGGATGTGGGAATCAGGCCGATGAATTGCGGCGAGCTTTGCAGGGCGTCGACCAGTGTGTTTTGAATGATAACAGGAGTCGCTTCCGACCATTTCGCCTGTGCGATGGCGGAGAGCGTTTTCCCGCCGCGTATAACCACAATGTCGCTGGAGTTGAAAATCTGGTTTGCGGACGGACGGTCAACGCGAATAATCTCAGCATTCGGGACCTTGGCCGCTGGCTCTGCCCGCGTCTCCAAGCGATAGACGGATGCCGCCGGCGCAGGGTCCGGTAGGACCGAGAAACACGCTGACAGGCCCGACGTCGCCGCCAGAATTAAGAGTGTACGAAACATCATTGCGGCAACACCACTTCATCACGTTCAGCGCCAGAGATAAATTCTGCCGGGCTTTGTTCCAGACCATCGGCGACACGCCCCATCGTTGTCACCAGTCGGCGAATGGCATCGACAGTTTCTTCTAAATCCGTCAGGCCGGAATTTGACAAGCGATTTATCGCATCCCGTGCGTCGACAATCATCTCATCCACGCCCTCCGCTGTTCCGCCAAAAGTAGAGACGGTCGTATCAACATTCGCCAAGGTGCCTTCCGCTTTCGCCAAAACTTGGCGCAAGTCCTCTTGGATAACGCCGTCAATGGACGCTGATGTACCTTCAATAGATCTGGCCGTTTCCGCTATCGCATCCGCGGCAGCCGTAAAGCTGTCCATCAAATCATTGAGCTTCCCCGCATCTAATTCCGAGACATCAACAGACGCTGTAATGGCTTCAACATTTTTCAATATTGCGCTGAACGATTGCAAATTTTCCGGAGACAGTAATCGATTCGCATTCGTGAGCGCCGTCTGCGCGGCAATCACCACGTCTCCGCCGCCTGCCAATAATTCATCAACCGAGCTGGCTTCACCCACAATTCGCTTGGTTCCTCGGCCCGGCATGTCCGCCATCAACGGCGCTTCACTGTCCGTGCCCGGCGTGATTTCGATATAGTTCATACCCGTCAGGCCCAGCGGAGTCAGCTGCGCGGTTGAATTGACATCAATCGGGGTTCGCTCCTGAACCTGAATTTCCGCCACAACCAGATTCGGGTCTTCCCGGTCATAAGCCAAAGTTGTAACTTCGCCGACGCCCAAACCATTGAAGCGCACCTCGGAGCCTTTCGTCAGCCCGCGCACGCCGCCATCAAAAGCCACCTCATAAACGTCATATTCTTCGTTAAAGGAATAGCCGCCCAGCCAGATAAAGAAGCCGATGACGGCCGTCATCGCGACAAGAACGAACATGCCGATCAGTGCGTAATTGGCTTTGTTTTCCACGCCTACCCTTTCTGCCGGACAGCGGCAGCTTCGCTCGCGCCTATTGCGGCCCGAGACCGTGGGCCACCAAAATATTCCTGCACCCACGGGTGATTATATTGACACACAGCCGTCAAACTATCGGCGATGGGAATATGTTTATCAACCAAAACTGCAATCCTGTCACAGATAAGATACAGGCTATCCAAATCATGCGTAACCATCAAAACCGTGAGATTCATTGCTTCCCTCAGGCCCAAAATCAACTCATCAAAAGCGTTGGCGCCGACGGGATCCAGTCCCGCAGTGGGCTCGTCCAGGAAGAGCAGTTTGGGGTCGAGGGCCAAAGCCCGCGCCAAGCCGGCGCGTTTCTTCATTCCGCCTGATAAATCGGACGGATAAAGCAAAGCGCTTTCCGGGGGTAATCCGACCATATGAATTTTCATATCCGCAAGTTCACGCATAAGCTTGGGAGACAAATTCGTGTTCTCCCGCATCGGCATCATCACATTCTCACGCACGGTAAGAGATGAGAACAACGCCCCGCCCTGGAATAAGACGCCCATTTGGTTATTGATAGCGCGCCGGGCGTCCGGTGTGAGTTTGTTTCGGTTCTGCCCGAAATACTCCACATATCCGCCTTCCGGTTCTTTAAGGCCCAGCATCGTATTCATCAAAACGGACTTCCCGGTTCCCGACCCGCCAACAAGGCCTACAATTTCGCCCTGATGGACCGTAAAATCCAGATTCTCATGAATGATATTTGGACCGAATTGCGTCTTAATCCCAACCGCGCGCATCGGCGGAGCTGACGTGTCTGAGACAGAGGGGCTCGACATGATTATACCCCCATTTGATAGAAGAGGATGGCGAACATGGCATTCACGAATATTACGGCAAAGATGGCCTGAACCACCGCCGTCGTCGTACGCTGTCCGAGACTTTCGACACTGCCTGTCACAGCAAGGCCCTGACGGCATCCAATCACCGCAATTATCAATCCAAAGAAAGGCGTTTTCACCAGACCCACCCAAAGGTTCTCAACCCCGACGGCCGTATTCAAACGATTAAAGAACAGGATGGGGGAGATATCAGCCGTTGTCCACGCGACCAGCAGCCCGCCCGCTAAACCACTCATCATCGCGAGGAAGGTCAGTATCGGCATCGCAATGACGCAGGCAATTGCACGCGGAATGACGAGGACTTCGAATGTGTCTAATCCCATCACCTTCATCGCATCAATCTCTTGCCGCATTTTCATCGAGCCAATTGAGGCCGTAAAGGCCGAATCCGATCGACCCGCCAGAAGAATTGCGGTGATGATTACCGCAAGTTCCCGCAAAACGGCAAAGCCAACCAAATCCACCATGAAGACACTTGCGCCAAAGGCTGCCAGCAAATTCGCGCCCATATAGGCGATGACCGCGCCGATGAAAAAAGATAACACCATGACAATTGGGGCAGCGTCCAGCCCAACGCTTTCAATCAAATTTACAATCGCTTTCCAGCGCAATCTCTTTGGGCTGACAATGACTTTCATGAGGACGACAAAGAACTGCCCGATGAAGGCCAATGTCTCAATCAATTCATTCCAAAAGCGAATAGTCGCCTTTCCCAATTTAGCAAATGTATCATACCATTGCCGGGGGCGCTCGGCCTCTTGTCCCAAAACGGCAGAGGTAGCGGCGCTCATCAAGGTTTTGTGGCCGGGGGATTTAGAGACGACATCCCAACTCTCAGCGGGCACGACGCCATATCGAATAGCTCTGGCGAGCAGATAGGCCCCTGCGGTATCCAAATCCTCTAATCCCGCCATATCATAATCGACATGACGATAGGTCAGTGCAGCCACATCTCCGGCCAAGCGTCCGTCCAAATGCTCGGCCTGATCAATATTCCAATCGCCATTCGGAAGAACGACAAGCGTCTCTCCGCGCAATTCGAGTTCGTAATCTGCAGTGCTTGCCAACATGATTTACAGGGTGCAAACCCAAGCCGTCCGGGTCAATCCCTTATCGCCGCCCGATGGGCCACATCACGACTGAAAATACATGAAATTTGCGCTGGATATTCAAAGGCGAAGCTTTCCGACCCGAACGGCCTTTCGTATCTCGCGAACGACGGTCACGAAGGTCGATGTCGTGCAGGTTACGCTCAGCCGCGACGGCGTCTCGGGACGGGGGGAATGCCGCCCCTATCCGCGTTACAATCAGACGGTTGAGAGCGTAACCGCAGAACTGGAAAGCCTTCGCCAACACATCGAACGCGGCGCACTCGACGCCGCCCTGGCCGACGCCCATATCAGCAGCGCAACCAGAAACGCCCTCGAATCAGCTTGGGTGGACTTTCTAGCGAAAAGTAAAAACCGAACCGCCGCAGAGCA
>CALFWV010000082.1 GCA_937927825.1 uncultured Caulobacterales bacterium
TGTTGATCTTCTTGACGGTGCGTCTGATGACGACACATCTGATGTTCTCACTGTTGCAAATGTCGCGCTTATCTCCGGCGATGCGAGCGGTGTGAGCCTGAACGGTAACAGCTTTGATGTTGATCCGGCGGCTTATAACTATCTGGCTGTCGGCGAGAGTGCTGTCATTGAGTATAGCTATGACGTTGAAGACGGGAACGGCGGGACTGTGTCTCAGACTGCGACCATCACGATTGACGGTGCGAATGATGTGCCTGAAGTTTCGGGTCCTATTACAATTGGAACGAATGAAGATGATTTTGGCTTCAGCTTTAACCTTCTGACCAGTGCGTCTGATGTCGACACATCTGATGTTCTCAATGTTGCAAATGTGATGCTTGTGTCCGGAGACGACAGTGGTTTGACCGTGTCGGGTAACAGCCTTGTTGTTAATCCTTCCGCTTATGATTATCTGGCGGACGGCGAGACGACGTCGGTCGAATACAGCTATGATGTTGAAGACGGTAGCGGCGGGACTGTGTCTCAGACGGCCACAATTATCATTTTTGGCACGAATGATGGAGCGGTTATCTCTGGTGATATCTCTGGAACGTCTAATGAGGATGCTGGCGCTATCGGCGGAACGCTTCTAGCGAGTGATGTCGATAATGATGACAATGTATTTTTGGCGGGTTCAGGCGCTGCGGCATACGGCACTTACGCCGTAGATGCTGCAGGTGAATGGACCTACACATTGGATGACGCTAATCTCGTCGTTGACGCGTTGAATGTCGGCGACAGTCTGACAGACAGCTTTGTTGTTCTCTCCGAGGACGGCACTGCGCAGACCGTGACCATCACAATTAATGGCACAAATGATGCGCCTGTTGTATCGGGACCGGCCTTAGGAAGCGGTGTTGAAGACGGCTCACTATTCGCGGTTGATCTGTTATCGGGTGTGACGGACGTAGATAGCGGATCGTTATCTGTTGTAACGACCTCTGTTGTGGGACTCCAGCCTGGCATGATTTTAGCTGGAAACACGTTGAATGTGAATCCAACGGATAGTTTCTACCAATCTATACCGGCGGGTGTTGCCCAGACCTTCACAATTGGATTTGATATTGTTGACGGAGACGGCGGAGTTGTTTCTCAGATAGCCGAAATTACAATCGTCGGGACAAATGATCTCCCGGTCATGGGAGGAGTCACGACTGGTAATGTGATTGAAGACAATACAACGCCGGCAACAGGTTCGCTGACCATCACGGACACAGACTCAGGAGAGGCTTTAATCACTGCGATTGCAGCCGGAACATCTAGTGATAACGGCTATGGCACATTCGAAGTCTTACAGGATGGTACATGGACATTCACTCTAGATAGCGGAAATGCAGCTGTTCAGGCTTTGGAAATCGGAGAGACTACAACCGATACGATCGAAGTGTTCTCTCTTGACGGGTCAACCAGCCTTGTATTGACAATTACCATCACTGGTGCGGTGAATTACGTCTTCGGAACCGCTGGCGATGATACAATCATTGGTCAGTTTGATGAAGATGAAATTCTAGCCGGTGGCGGTAATGACTTTGTCGATGCCGATGACACTGCGGATCTTGTCCGCGGTCAAGCCGGTGATGACGAGCTGTTCGGCGGCGGCGGGGACGACGTCTTATTCGGTGATGCCGGGGATGACCTTCTTCGCGGCGAGGCCGGGAATGACAGGTTATTAGGCGGCATTGGCAATGACGGTCTGAGAGGCGGCGACGGCGATGATACGCTTATCGGCGGAGACGGTAATGACATTGTCCGCGGCGATGCGGGAGATGATATCCTCAGAGGCGATGACGGCAATGATGTCGTCAGAGGCGACGACGGAGATGATATCTTGTTCGGCGGACGAGGCGAAGACCTGCTTAGAGGGGATGCCGGAGAAGATGTTCTTCGCGGCGGAACTCAAGACGATGTCCTATTCGGCGGCGGCGACGATGATCAATTGTTCGGCGACAACGGCGAAGATCGCTTGAATGGCGGGGACGGCGATGATGCACTCTTTGGGGGAAATGACGGCGACACCCTCTTCGGAAATGCCGGCAATGATTCACTTCGCGGAGAAAACGGCGCCGATAGACTCATCGGCGGCGACGGTAATGACGGAATCAGAGGCGGCAACGGCGATGATATTGTCATTGGCGGCGAGGGCGACGATATAATCCGAGGCGACGACGGTAACGACATCCTCAGAGGTGATGGCGGCAACGACATCATCCGGGGGGGTGACGATGACGACATGCTCTTTGGCGGAACCGGCAATGACTTGCTGCGAGGCGATTCAGGGAACGATACGTTGAATGGCGGCCAAGGTGAGGATCAATTATTCGGCGGCAGTGGTGACGATACATTCGTCTTTAGTGCCGGGGATGGCTTTGATCGCATCTTCGACTTCGATGATGCGGGTGATGATAATATTGACCTGTCATCCTTTGGTTTCAGCTCATTTGCAGATGTGGCTGCCGTTATGTCTCAGGTCGGGAATCACGTCCAAATCGTTATAGGTAACGGTGACATCCTTCAGTTGGATAACACTGATATCAACGACATGGGTGCCGATGACTTCTTGTTCTAATCGATCGGAAAATTATCGAATCTCTTTGCCACCAGTACGCCCACTGGAAGGCTAGAGGCTTCGATGACAACGAATTAAGGGGCGTCGTGTTCCTTAATTCGTTGTCGCTTTATCTCGGGTTATGATTTCACAACACAGGGTGAGACCACCGTGTGTTGGCTGTGTTAGAGTTTTATTTTTGATTTAAGTTTTTCACCGAATTTCTGGGGATAAGGGTGAAAGGAAGAGTATCCTGGATGCCTTCTTGCTTCGGGTTTGCGAGTGCAGATAGCAAGCGCTTTGCGGCCCATTCACCATACTCTTTCAGGGGTTGTTTCACTGTCATAAAGGGCGGGACAAACATTTCTGATAGATCGGCTCCGTCGAACCCGGTAATGGATAAATCTTCAGGAATAGTTAGACCCATAGCGACAGCGCAAGAGATGACACCCGCAGCCATGTAATCGTTCCCCGCAAACACTACAGTCGGGCGTCTTTCTTTCGATAATAGCGTTTGGGCAGCGGCTACGCCGGACTCAAATGTCGCAGTTCCATCGAAAATCGATAGATTATCTAATGGGATGGAGGCGTCTTGCATTGCAGATTTTAAGCCTTCCCCGCGGCGATTTGCCGTTAAATGTTGCGCCCGCAGCCCTATATACCCGATACGCCTATGGCCTCTTTCAATGAAATAATGACCGAGAGATCGGCCTGCTGCAAAATCGTCAATTCCGACTTTACTGACCGGATAATTCAGTTGATCTATATCAACGGATGATGCGACGAGGACAACAGCACAATTCGCCTTTACAATTGCATCAATGAGTGACTTGTCTTCTGATAGTGGCGGCAAGAGGATGTACCCATCGGCCGCGCGGCTCTGGATCATTCGAAGAATATGAGACCTGGATTCTGTCGCACCTAAGGGCTCCAGAAGGAGCTTATAAGACGCTTTTCGACATTCGGGCAGAACGCCTTCCAATACGCCCGTTAGAAACTCCGAGGCCGGGGGTTCGTACACCAGCGCCAAGCTATAGCTCCGCTGTCCTCTGAGTTGCCGCGCCGCCATATTGGGTTTGAACTCAAGCTTGGCAATCGCGTGATTGACCTTGTCTCGCATTTTTTCAGATACAAAAGCTTCGCCGTTTAAAACACGGGAGACGGATTTGATTGAGACGCCTGCTTCGCGTGCCACAGTCTCCAAAGTCGTATTTCTATTCGTAGATGCGTTTAACTCGGTCAACGCGGTTCCTCCGCTCATTCAAATGCGAATGACAGGGCGCGACGAAGTTGGCGGCCTCGCTCAAACCTTACGGTGTTTTCACCTCATGTCCAGACCGATTGACACGGCGCAGGCCTTCGACGAGATTTGATGTTGACTGCCGATGTATGAATTGAGAGGAGGCATGGGACGCCTTACTTCATATATTTGCTGGCGTCGCCATTTTTGCCCAAATTCATGACATAGAACTGACCGAATTCTATGGTTTGTTTTGCGTGCGCAAGATTGAAGTTTATGTTGGTCTTATCTGCGCTATAATTCCGGTTAGCTTTCCCGCTGATAGAGTAAAGTTTCCATTCCGTTTCAAGGTCCATACGTTTTTCCACCACGGAGTCATATGGATCGATGTTACGTTGAATAGACACCGTTACCAGCCCAGTGTCTTTTCCTTTGGGAGGCTTTGCGGCGCGTGCCCAGAAAGACATCATGATTACATCGTCTTTCTCAATCGCCTCTGTCATCGGAATTCGGGCGGCTGTATCCCAGTGATTACGTTTACTCTTTTTTACAACCACTCGATAAGCCATTCCACCTGGGGCACCCTCTGACTTGACAACGGAATCTCTTTTATCAGAGCCATCCGTGCGCCATTGAATGTCGTAGGGGTTATTGATCAGCGTGCCGGGCAATTGCGCATCCAAAGCCTTGAGCGCTGCGGTGATTTCGGCACTCACATCATCTTTAGCATGGACGGGTAAGGCCCCACTAAATGTTAATAAGGCTGCTGTAGAAAGCGCGATAGCTGTAGATTTGAACATGCGATTTTCCCCTGACTCTATTTTTTTTGAAATTTAGAGCCAAGAAGACAGCGCTGTCAAATTTGTTTCTCAGCTTACCTTCAGCCATGTTTTTCACGGATTAAGTAAAATATCGAGATATTGGACTTGGCCTTCTATCTCTGGTTTTGCGTCGCACTTTCGACATTTGGCAGCGATCTTGCGAAGCTTTTTGAATTCTTTTTGTGCCCCTTCAAGGTTCCCTTCTTGATACTCGAGCAGGCTCAATTTGAAATGTGCATCATATAGCGTTCGGTGAATTTTTGTGGCTTGAGACAGGGTTTTTTTGGCCTCGGCCGTCTTTCCCAATTCTAATTGAGATAGGCCCTTCATGTAAACTTGGAACCCGCGGTCCCGACATGTCCTTGTTTTACTGGATTTTTGAAAATCTGATGAGTTAAATCCATTTATCTGCACTGAAGGGGGGGCAGCGGTTGTTGCTCCTCCGCCGCCGCCTTGATTTCCAGTGGGTTGGGCCGGAGTGTTGATGTTCCCCGCCAAGGTCGAGCGGATAGAGTCATCGCGTGCGCTCTCGACTCCAGACCGAAAGTTCCGCTCCACTCGGAGTGCACAAAAGGCATTTCTATCAAATTCGATTTCGGCTGTTTCGTAATCGCCGGATAAAAATGCCGCCATCGCAGGGTCTGATTGTTTTCGCGCTGTTGCTATCACCTCATCGGGCACATTGGCACTTTGATTGTTATCCATACTCGGCCCTGTTTGAGTGTGGGCGGGGAGCGAGACTGTTGTGCTAAAAAAGACAAACGCAAAAAAAAGTTTATTCATGATGAGATCTCAATCAAAATTGTTGTGGAGAATTATGACATGAAATTTTTAGATTTCAAAATTTGCCGTTTGTCTTCACGTTTCAAATGACGGCTTTACAATTGGCATCGATGAAAGCTTGATGTGTCGGCATTGGTCCCAGACAGGCTTGTGTCACGCGTTCAATTTTCTGCATACGATCCGTGAGCTCCGCGTCAGATATTGCATTTGCCATCGGATGATATGACCCGGGTTTTAAGCCTTGGCCATGCATGACTGCAAACCAACTGGTTTCGCCAAATATCTCGTTATCATGTCGATACAGTTTCGCTGTATCTTTATAATTGGCAATCCGGGCTTTCAAAGTGTCGGGAATGTCCATATTTTTGCAATATCTCCAGAACGCTGTGTCCTCTCGCTCAGTCGCGTAATAGTGCAGGATTAGAAAGTCCCGCACTTGCTCATATTCTGCTTTCGTCCGCGCGTTGAAATAATCAATATTTGATTGCGCAAAATTCTTATCTGGAAAATGAGCCATAAGTCTGGCGACCGCCGTTTGAATAAGGTGAATAGACGTAGACTCCAACGGCTCTAAAAACCCGGTAGCCAGTCCGAGAGAAATTACGTTTTTGTTCCAGGATTTTTTTCGTATTCCGGTTTTAAACCGTAAAAAATTGGGGTCTGAAATTGGAGGCCCGTCTAGTCCATCATTCAGTGTTTCTAGCGCCTCCTCGTCGGAAATGTAGTCGGAGCAATAGACGTGCCCATTTCCAATTCTGGACTGCAGAGGTATTCGCCATTGCCATCCGGCGGCTTTAGCCGTCGCCCGTGTATAGGGAACTGGCTCTCCGTCGGCTTGGCTTGCGCGTGCGACCGCTCGGTCGCAGGGCAACATTGCGCTCCAATCTTCATACCCCGTCTTCAGAGTTTGCTCTATGAGGAGTCCCCTAAAACCTGAGCAATCTATGAAAAGGTCCCCGCTAAACCTATCCCCATTTTCTAACAAGACGCTTTCAATATGTCCGGTTTCGGCATGTTGTTGTGCGGATGTTATTCGGCCTTCTATCCTCGTGACACCATTTTTCTCTGAGAATTCTCTCATGAATTTTGCGTAAAGAGAGGCATCGAATTGAAAGGCGTAAACGATAGAATTTAAAGGGGAGTTTCTGATGCTCATATCAGGTCGTTGGAACTTACCCTCCTGCGCAGCCATGATTTGCAAACAGTAAGTATCAACGGACGGAGCGTTCCCCATTTCGGCATATCGATGATAAAAATGATGGAACCGTAAACCGTCCATCGGGACCCCATAATCACCGAAAGGATGAATGTAGCTTTCGCCTAATTTACCCCAATCGACAAACTCAATTCCAAGCTTAAATGTAGCGTTAGTTTTCTTGACGAACTCGTTTTCATCCAAGCCCAATAATCGATTATAGTAATTGATATGCGGTATTGTGGCTTCGCCAACGCCAACCGTTCCTATGGCTTCAGACTCAATCAGGCGAATATTTATGTCGTCATCGTTGATGAGGCGTGAAAGCCCTGCGGCTACCATCCACCCTGCGGTGCCGCCCCCAACAATAATGATGTCTTTGATTTTGGCGTTATTCATCTAAACCGCCGCCCCATAGTGCTGAAGAAACTCTTCATGCGTTGGCATTTTTTGAGCCGTCTGGTTCATGGCATCTTGCATTGAATTCAAGCTGTGATTGACTTGGGAATATGGAAGGGAGGAAACAATCGGGTCAACAGTTTTCGGATAAATATTCTGTCCCAGGCAAACTGCCACCCAACTGGGTTTAGAAAATAACTCGTCATCATATCGAAAAACGCGTCCCGCCTCTTTGAATAGGTTTATCTTCCTTTCAAGACTGTCAGGAATACTCATGTTCCGACAATAGTTCCAAAAATCACTGTCGTCACGTTCAGTCGCGACGTAATGTAAAATAATGAAATCACGAACTTGGTCGAATTCCTTCTGCATTTGAATATTATATTCCTTTCTGACAACCGGCGAGACATCTGCGGTCGGGAAGAGGGATATGAAGCGGCTTATTCCCATTTGTATCAAGTAAAGAGAAGTGGATTCCAGTGGTTCTAAAAATCCGGAAGACAGTCCGATTGTAATGCAGTTTTTCGTCCAGAAACTGTCTCTACAGCCAGTTTTAAAACGAATTTTCCGCGGTTCGCCTTTTGGTTTACTGTCCAATCCGGACAACAAAATATCTATTGCTTCATCATCGTCCATATATTGGCTAGAGTAGATGTGTCCGTTTCCGGTTCGATGCTGAGTCGGAATGCGCCATTGCCAGCCTGCCGTTTTCGCGGTGGCCCTTGTATAGGGCAGAAGAGGTCCCGAGCGGTCACTGGCCACGGTATGTGCAGTGTCACAGGGTAGCCAATGACTCCAATCCTTAAACGCCACGTTGAGTGTTTTCTCGGCCAGCAAGGCCCTAAAACCTGTGCAATCAAAGAAAAAATCACCCTCAATTTCAGTGCCGTTTTCAAGTTTCAAGCCACTTATGTCGCCTGTTTCTGGGTTCTGCGTCACATCTTCAACGAGACCTTCAATGCGTTCAACGCCTAGGTTTTCAGCGTAATTTCGTAGATATTGAGCGTAGAGGGTTGCGTCAATGTGATAGGCATAACGTAGGTGTGACAAGACAGATTTAGGGTTAGGATTAGGCATCGCGAACTTGTTCTGTTTTCCCGCGACGGCGCAAATGCTATAGTTTTCTATTTCTGTAGGCTGTCCGCTAGCTTTGGAGTGCAGCCAATATTGATGGAAATCGATTCCCTGCATATCCACGCCGTGTTGTCCAAAGGGATGAAGATAGCGGTCCCCTTTTTTGCCCCAGTCGATAAATTCAATTCCGAGTTTGAAAGTTCCTTTTGTCGCCTTCAAAAACTCGGCTTCATTTATGCCCAACATGGCATTAAAGTTTATCATATCAGGAATGGTGGCTTCCCCTACGCCCACCGTACCGATTTTGTCAGACTCTATCAACGTCAACGTTGCTGAACCGTCCGGAAGCATGCTTGAGAGCGCTGCGGCTGTCATCCAGCCGGCGGATCCACCGCCCACAATTACGATTTTTTTTAAACTTTTTTGCTGAAGGTCAGCCATTTTTTTCTTTCAGATATTTCAAAAGCCCTGTCATATAAATATGATGCGGGGGCATTTTTTTTACCATTATTTCTATGGCTGTTCGCATTTGTGCTAGCCTGTGTTTCAATTGTGAGTCCGGGATATGGTCCGCGAGAGGGTCATATCGGTCGGGATAGAAACCCAATCCGAAATACAGCACTGTCCAATCTCTTTCGGTAAAAGGCTCATAGTCATATTGCACTAACACGCCCCGACTTTTGAATTGTATAATTTTGTTAAGGAGCTTCTGGTCAGGAGGCGAGTTTGTGACTGCGTTGGAATCGGCGGTTTCCTGAGATATGTCAGACATATAAAAGGCGCTCTGAAAGAGTTCCGCATGATCATAATCCGCGTTGAAACGGCGGTTATATTCACGGCTTTCAACTCGCATTTTTTCTGTGACCGGTAGCAGTTCCGCAAGACGATCTATATCTCTTTGGAGCAAAATCATGGGGGCAGGCGTCAAGGGTTCAATACGGGCTGCCCCATGTCCTAAGGTCAGGCAATTGCCACTCCACGGTGTGAGTTGCCGTCCCAATGTTACGTCAAAAGCCAGGGGCCTTTGGGTAGTGGGATTTTCGACAGATTTTCCGTCGAAATTGGAATCGAAGACCGTCAGAACAGTCGTGCCGTTTTGTAAGGGCGTTTCCGATGTCCAACCGTTTGGCGTTCCCGTCAAAATTCTACAGGTGCCCCCGAGAGTTTCTGACGGGACGAATGACTTTGTCGCTTTAAGCTGGCGTCCCGTTGCTTCGGGTGAAGCTCTTCCTGTCGCCAATTCGGAGTTCGGGCCCAGCGCATCGATAAAAAAGTCGGCCTCAATGTTCCGGCCATCAGATAGTGATACTGACCGAAGCGTTTCCCGTCTCCACGTGGCATTTAAAACGTCAGATTGAATCCATGTGACATTGCTGGATTTAACTACATTTCTAATCGTCTTACGCCACATGTCCGCGTCGAAATGATATCCATATTCGACATCGGCCAGCGGGATGTTTTTCCCTTCTGGTGGATGAGCGAAAACGCCCGCCTGTGCAGCTTGAACGGACATGATATAAGGTTGGATATCTGCAGTATTTTTAGATGCGGCGTTCACCCGCGTAAGGTAGTGATGAAACCCAACCCCATTATAAGCAGGGAGGGAGCGATAAAAACTCTGCGTCCAGCTCCGATTCTCAGGGCCCCAGTTTTTATACTGCGTTCCAAGCGAGAAGCTCGAATTCGTCTGTTGCACGATGTCGGGTTCATAAATCCCCAGTCCTAAAAAAAATTCATAGATTGTTTGAGACGTAACAGTTCCGAATAAGTCATCGGTGTCACTGGCTTTTGTCTCTTCCACATAAATAAGTTCAACGGCGGCCGGTAAAATTTGGACAAGTTTGGCAGCGCACAAAAGCCCTGCCAGTCCATTGCCAAATATAGCTATTTTTTGAACAGATTTACCCGCCGACATTAGGATGTGGCACCCATGTAATCGGCTAAAAATGCTCCATGATCCGGTGTTTCGTTCACGGCTGCCTGGCTGTCCCGCCGAATGGCTGTCGTCATGCCGAGCAAATCGGCATCAGACATTTGATTGGCACGCATGTCATAAGATGAAGGCAGTAGATTTTGACCGGCCATGACGGCCACCCAACTTGGCGGTAGAAACACACCTTGTTCATAACGAAGAAGGTATCCACGCGTATTCCAAGCCTCGAGTTTTTCTTGCAAACTTTCGGGTAATGTCATGTTCCTGAAGTATCGCCACATATCCGTGTCGTCGCGCTGCGTTGCAACGTAATGAAGTAGAAGGAAATCTCGGACTCGGTCGAAATTCAAATCCATCCGCCGATTATACTCATTTGCGTCGCTCGCTTGGAAGCTTGCATTGGGGAATAGCTCTATGAGAGCTGTGATCCCTTCTTGTATCAAGTGGATTGACGTAGATTCAAGCGGTTCTAAAAATCCACCTGCTAGGCCAATGGCGACCACATTCTTATTCCATAGCTTCCGGCGTTTCCCGGTTTTAAAATAAAGTTGCTTGGGTTCCGTCAAGGCCGAGCCTTCCAGAGTACTCATGAGTTGGTGTGTGGCTTCATCATCAGAAATATACTTGTTCCAATAGACATAACCGTTCCCGGTTCGGTGTTGAAGCGGGATGCGCCATTGCCAACCCGCATCGCGTGCCGTCGCGCGAGTGTAGGGAAGACTCGGCCCGGCAGACTCGCATTGGACAGCCACCGCGCGATTGCAAGGTAACCATTCGCTCCAGTCTTCATAGCCGGTTTGTAACAGCTGTTCGATTAAAACGCCGCGAAAGCCTGAACAGTCTATAAAGAGGTCCGCGTTGATTTGCGATCCATTTTCGAGCTGAATGGAGTCGACCAGCCCCGTTTCAGTATTTTGAGTCGCGCCAATTGCTTTTCCTTCCGTTCGTTTGACACCCCTGTTTTCGGAATAACGGCGCAAGAGTTCAGCGTAGAGACCTGAGTCAAATTGATAGGCATATCCGAAGTTTGAGCCGATTTTCAGGCAATCAGGCCCCGGAAGTTGGAATTTTCCGGATTCGGCAGCCAAGACGGGATAGGAATAGTCATCCAGTCGGGATTTGTGTCCATTTTGCAACAGTCTTAGCCAAAAATGATGGAAATCCACTCCGTTTATAGGCTCGCCATAGTCGCCAAATGGGTGGATGTAGCTATCTCCGACTTGGCCCCAGTCGCAGAATTCTATTCCCAGTTTAAAGGTTGCACGGGTCGCGCGCATGAATTCTCGTTCGTCGATACCAAGCGTCTTATTGAAAAATCGAATATGCGGAAGCGTTGCCTCGCCGACGCCGACGGTACCGATTGCATCGGATTCAATGAGATCGATTGAAACGCCTAAGTCATTAAATTTATTGGACAATCCGGCAGCAGTCATCCAGCCACCGGTGCCTCCGCCTAAAATGCATATGCGTTTGATTGTCATAATTTTTTACAGCGTCTCATTTTTGTGTTCGCCTTATTTAGCGTCTTTACCGGCATTTGTAGGTCACGGGTGATGCATTCGCCTTGCAATAATTGCAATACGCCAACCCGTCACACTGATAACGTCACTTGCCTATGACGTAACTTATTTGCAGTCTTGTTTTTGACGAAGCTAATTGGTGATAACCTAAATCACGATTGACAGCGCTGTCAAATTGGTCCTAGGGCTAACGACAATGGGGCAGATATAGCTCTTAAACGACAATCACGGCCTTAAAACTGGCAGAGGGGAATTATAATGAAATTAGAATCCGGAACAGCTGTGTCCAAAATGAGCAAACTTTCATTGCTTGGAACAACAGCGTTAATTGCAGGATTTGGCTTTGCACCAATGGCGTATGCACAAGACGTCAGCGGAACAGAAGTCGTTGAAGAAGACGAAATCGTTATCACGGGTATTCGTCAGTCTCTGAAAGAGGCGCGCGACTTAAAACGCGATGCGGATACGGCAGTCGATTCTATTACAGCGTCTGACGTCGGTTCCCTGCCGGACTTATCAGTAGCGGAAGCGCTTTCACGTATTCCGGGTGTTGTCGCGCAACGCTTTGATATCTCCAGCGCTAACGGCGGTGATTTCCCATCCCCGGAAGGCGGCGGCAACCTTATTCGTGGTCTGACTTTGGTTCGTTCTGAATTTAACGGTCGCGAGTCATTCTCTGCTAACGGCGGTCGAGCGTTGGACTTTGGTACTATCCCACCTGAACTCATTGGTTCCGTGGATGTATTCAAAAACTCTACGGCTGATATGATCGAGGGCGGTATTGGCGGCACAATTAACCTCCAGACTTTGGAGCCTTTTGACAAGCAAGGCCTGACGGCTGTGATTAACGCTGACATAACTTATACCGATCTTCGTGATGAATGGAGCCCTGAGGGTAGCGTAATCCTTGGCAATCGTTGGGACACATCTGTAGGTGAGGTTGGCCTTTTGGGGTCGTTCTCTACCTCTGAGTTGAAATCAGAACTACACGGTTTCCAAATTGGCCAAGTCATTCCTTTTGATACAGGAACGGAAACTATCGGCCTGCCGAACGGTTTCCAACTCCGGACAAATGAAGTTAACCGTGAGCGCGAAAGCTACTACCTCGCGGGTCAGTGGCAGGATCCGTCGGGCGATTTGCGCCTGACTGCGAAATATTCTCGCATTGATAATGACGTAGATAGTGACGAGCGTACCCTTGAATTCTTCGGTGACGGCGAAAGCTTCCCGCTATATGATGTTTCAGGCCTAACTACGACGCCATTCTCTTCTGCAGGCTTGCCGAACTGTAATGGTTCCAACGACCCAACAGGAAACAGCCCGGATCCAACTTGTGAGCGGACACGAGCTGTCACTGGTTTATATGAATCAGGCTTGATTTCTAACAGCTTGCGTGATTGGGCTGGTACGGATTTTCAAAACACACTTCGCGGCGCGCCCTTTACAAACCTCGGTATCAATCAGGTCGACAAGTCCACTGTGGATGACATAAGCTTGAACCTGAAATGGCGTCCGACGGATCAGCTTTATGTGAGTGTGGATGCACATCGAACGACGGCCGAATTCACACGTGAAAGGTTATGGGCAGGGTCTCGTTTTCAGGCTGATTTCACTTTGAACGCTGACATCAATAATCCTGAAGTGTCTTTGGTCCTCGACCCGACAAATGACCCTCTGCGACGTGGCGGAGCTCGTGGCCCTCTAACCGGTGGTTTGGATGATCCGAATAACGCTTTCTTGAAATTCGCTGCTGACGAATTCCAGGATAACGAAGGTGATATGTATGCAATCCGCGGCGATGTCGAATATGAATTCGATAATGACGGCTGGTTCGATGGTGTCCAATTCGGTGCGCGCTATGCAGACCGCGACCAAACAAACCGCTCTGCGGGCCTGAACTGGGCGGCTGTTGCGCCGGTATGGGCGGGTGGATATCTTCCTTACGCTGATCTGCAAGAGCCAACATTTGAAGTGGTGGATTTTTCTGACTTCTTCCGGGGCGGTGTCGTCACGGGTGATAATACTTCAGTAATCTTTGCTGACCGAAACCTCATTCAAAACTATGACTCTTTCGTTGCGGCCTTGGCTGGAGAGCCATTGATCGCGCAAAATTCGAATGATTTCGGTGGTGGAACGGTTGCTCAGTATGGCGATTGGTCACCGCTACGTGTGAATGGGGTCGTAGACTATGCCAACCGCGGTCAAACCGGCACGGCGAGAGAGAAAACGCAGAACCTCTACGCTCGATTGAATTTTGGTCAGGAGTTTGAAGACAATCTCTCACTCGAAGGGAACATCGGCCTGCGATATGTGCGGACGGAACTTAGCAGTGACGGGACTCTGGCGTTTGCTAATGTCGCTGATAACCCGTCAACATTTGTTGACGACATGGGGAATACAGTTGAAATTCCGAACTCTCGCCCGTCATTCTTCTCACCTGAAGCGGTAGCGTATTTTAATCAACCTGACCAAGATGTCAGCGCAGATTTTACAGATGAGAAGTGGTTGCCGTCTCTAAACGTCAAATGGAATTTGAGTGATCAATCCCTAGTTCGTTTCGGCGTGAGTAAGCAAGTTACGCGTCCGAATATTGCGGACCTGCGCGTTGATCGGGTGAGCTTTGCATCCACGCAATTTATTCGCGATGACACTCTACCGCAAGGTACAGTCGGCGCGCCTTTAGATATCCGATTTACGGCTGTTAATCAGGGCGGGGGCAACCCTCTGCTGAGGCCAATCGAGTCAACAAACTTGGACCTTTCTTTTGAGCGGTACTGGGGGGATAATAATGCTCTCTCCGTCGCCTATTTCCGTAAGGACATTGAGAATAACATTATTTTCGCCTCGCAAACTCAAGGAAACGTGACCTTGGACGGGGAAACTCTGCCGATTATCTACAATGGTCAGTTGAACCAGGAAGAGGCAAAACTGCAGGGTATCGAAGTTGCCTATACGCAATTCTTTGATCAGTGGCCCGGCCTCCTGGGTAACCTTGGTGTCCAAGCGAACTACACATATATCGCAGCGAACGCGAACCCACCTCCCGGGTCAACCGATGCGGATGGTGACGGTGTTGCTGACAGTTTCGAGCGTATTTATCGCTACGGCGTAGACAACTTCCTGGGACTTTCTGAGGACGCTGTGAACTTGATTGGTATTTACCAGGACGATAAACTTGAAATGCGCCTCGCTTATAACTGGCGTTCGGAGTATCTGGGATCCTACCGTGACTTTGTCACCGGCAATCCAATCTTCCAGCAACCGACAGGGTATCTCGATGGGTCCATCAAATATGACATCACCGAGAATTTCCAAGTCAGAGCGCAGGTCGCGAACATCACGGATGAGAAAGCAAATGCGGAACAGCAAATTGATGCTGCTGGTCAACGCTTTGGCCGGACGAGCTTCGTTGGAGATCGTCGTATTAAGATTGGTGCCCGCTACGCATTTTAATGCGGTGTGAAATAATGATTAGGAAAGGGGGGCTTCGGCCCCTCTTTTTTTATGCAGTGTTCGGGACCGTCGGGAAGCGATTCGAACGAAGTTTCTGAAAGGAAAGCCCGACTTATTTTGTCCGAACCAAAGGTCTTTATCCCTCAAAGGCTTGACCAATTGGCAGTACCAATTCTGGATGATTTTCGAAAAAGTGAAAATTAAACCAGCTAAGACCTCGTTTCTTTTTGACTAAACTGACAATTTGCCAGATGAAAGGTGCAGACCAATTAAAAATACCAATTTTTTACTCAAATGTTTAGCGGGCGCGAAAGCCTGATGAACTCGATAATGATTAGACATTCAGGAGCCTAAAATGAAAATCGCCCTCATCATGGAAAACAGTCAAGCCGCGAAGAGCGAGACTGTCCACACCGCCCTAAAGTCAGTTGCCGAGCCTGCGGGACACACTGTTTCGCATTACGGTATGTATGCAGCCGATGATGATGCGCAGCTCACATATGTCATGAATGGCCTATTGGCGGGTCTTTTGATTAACTCAGGGGCCGCTGATTTTATCGTCTCGGGTTGCGGAACGGGCATGGGTGCTATGCTAGCGCTCAATACAATGCCAAACGTGGTTTGTGGCCTTGTCATTGATCCAACAGATGCCTTCTTGTTTGGTCAAATCAATGACGGCAATGCCATTTCAATGCCTTACGCTAAAGGCTTTGGTTGGGCAGCAGAACTGAATTTGCAGGATTGTTATCGTAAGCTTTTCGAAATTGAACGCGGCGTGGGTTACCCGAAAGAGCGTGCCGAAATTATGGCAAAGAATCGTAACATCTTCAGTGATATGAAAGCAGCCGCAACAAAGGACATGTTGACGGTTCTGAAATCGGTTGATCAGACCTTATTAAAGTCCACTATTGCAGGCGAGAAATTTGAAGACCTATTCTTTGCGAATGCGACGGATGAGGCTTTGATATCTTACGTCAAGGACGTGTTGGCCGCTTAATTCTCAAGGGTGATTTTGGCCTTTTCCGCTTTAACCACCTCAATCACAGGGGCTTTTTATGCAAAGCAATCCTTTCAATCTGTCTGGAAAGACCGCGCTTGTCACCGGTGCTAACACAGGGCTGGGCCAAGGTATGGCCTTGGCTTTAGCCGAGGCGGGCGCAGACATCGTACTTATCGGGCGGTCTGAACCGACGGAGACTCTGAAACAAATTGAGAAAATTGGGGTGAAGTCTCACTCGATTCTCACGGATTTGAGTAACGCTGATGCCGTCGCAGATATTGTTTCTGAGGCGGTATCTGAACTCGGGCGGGCCGATATTTTGGTGAATAATGCGGGTATCATTAAACGTAATGAAGCTATCGATTTTACACCTGAGGAATGGGACTCTGTGATGAACGTGAATGTGCGAACCTTGTTCTTTCTCTCTCAAGCCTTCGCCCGCCATATCGTAGCAGAAGGTAAGACCGGAAAAATCATCAATATCGCGTCTATGTTGACCTTTCAGGGTGGTATTCGTGTGCCGTCTTACACATCTTCCAAAAGCGCTGTCGGCGGCCTGACAAAGGCACTGGCGAATGAGTGGGCAGGTCACGGCATTAATGTCAACGCCATCGCGCCCGGGTATTTTGCGACGAATAATACAGCTGCTTTGCAGGCAGACGAGAAACGTAATTCCGAAATCCTTGGGCGTATTCCGAGCGGGCGTTGGGGTAAGCCCTCTGATATGGGCGGTGCAATTGTATTCCTTGCGTCGGCCGCTTCCGACTATGTGCAGGGTATCACCTTGCCGGTCGATGGCGGTTGGTTATCCCGATAAGGAAAGAGCGCAAGTCAGTTTTATCTGAGAACGTCCCGCCGTTATAAAAAGCATCATTAATAAATAACAGAATTTGAAACGCGCTTATTGATTATAAGCGCGTTTTTATTTGCTTGATATTACCCCACCAAAACCATTGATATCGCTGGAATGTAGGTGACGAGTAACAAGCAGACGATAAGCGCGAGATAGAATGGCCACATAGTTTTGACCGTGTCTTCCATCCGGATTTTACCCACTGCCGAGCCGACAAAGAGGACGGTTCCGACGGGCGGGGTAATCGTCCCAATTCCCAGCGCGAGCATCATGATGACCCCGAAATGGACGGGATCCACGCCAATGGTTTGCACCACCGGCAGGAAGATTGGCGTCACGATAATGATGAGCGGGGCCATATCCATAAATGTCCCTAAAACCAACAAGCAAAACAGTACCATTAAAAGGATGAGGAACGGCGACTCTGTTAAACCTAAGATTAGGTTAGACATCATCAACGGCGCCTCAAGAAGCGCCAATAACCAACCAAATGCCGCCGCGGAGCCAATGATCAACATAATGAGCGCCGTCGTTCTGGCCGAGTTTAGGGCCGCTGTTTTGAACTCTTTCAGGCCAAGGGTTCGGTAGAAAAATATACCGATGAGAAGCGTGTAAACAATTGCGACGGCGGAACTTTCCGTTGGTGTGAAGACGCCGCCCAAAATACCGACGACAATAATGATAGCTGTCAGAAGACCCGGGAGCGCTGTGACGGCGGAGATGAGCAAAGCCTTGAAGCCCGGAAATAATCCTTTTGGATAACCCTTTTTCCGCGCAATGATTGAGACAACAATCATCAGGGCCAGGCCGCAAAGTATGCCCGGGAAGATACCTGCAATGAACAGATCTCCGATAGATATCGACACCCCGCTGGCCGCCGCGTAAATAATCATATTATGGCTGGGCGGAATAATCAGGCCCAAGATGGCCGCAGAACATGTGACGTTCACCGCAAAGCTGCGGTCATATCCTTTTTCCTCCATAACCGGAATCATGGTCGAACCGATGGCGGAAACACTGGCAACTGCAGATCCGGAGATTGCGCCAAACATCATTGACGCGCCGACATTGACATGACCGAGGCCACCGCGAACGCGGCCAAACATACCTTCGGCAACTTTAATTAACCGCGCGGCAATGCCGGTTTGGGTCATTAAGTCACCTGCGAAGATGAAGAAAGGGATCGCCATCAAAGTGAAGACATCAATCCCGGCGGAGAGGCGTTGCACCGCAACCAACGGGTTCAGACCTAATATCGCGAATGTTATCATAGAGGAGATGAGCAACGCGAAGGCTACCGGCACACGGATGCACAAGAGGACCATTAGGCTGATAAGAAGAACAAGTAATGCCATTTTATTCAGCCTCAGTCGTTTTAGAGCTTAGCACGTCGAAAAGTTGTGCGCAGGAGAAGAGCGTAATGAGAGCCCCGGCAATAGGGAGTGGAAGGAGTGCCAAGCCGCGCGGCAGTCCCAAGGACGGAATGTCAAATGCCCAAAGGACGGTCGTCAATTGGTATCCTGCAATCACCATAATGATACCCGCACCGGCCACAGCGAGATGCGCAAAAATGTCAAATCCTTTGGCGAGTCTGGCTGGAACGGCATTGCGGACCGCGTCAATGCGAATATGAAATTTCTCATGCACACCTGCGGCAGCGCCGAAGAAAACAAGGTAGCCCAAGAGCAGAAGAGACAAACGTTCAGACCACGCGGGGCTCGCATTGAAAAAATATCGGGCGACAACTTGATAGGTGATAATCGCAGTCATGATGACGATGCAGGATGCGGCGATAAAAATCGCGGCCTTGCTTAGAAAGCTCAAGATGTTTTTCATGATTTTTCCTCCCCCGTATTTTCAATTTTCGTCAGAAAGGGTTTGAGATCCGGCGTCACGAACTGATCATAGACGGGCCCCATCAGCGCGCGAAATGGCTGGCTATCAATATCGGTCAGAATTTCACCGCCAAACTCAAGCAGCGTTTTCTTGGAATCCTCAACCCGGGCATCCCATAGGCTCCTCATCACGCCGACAGAATGACGCGCGGCTTCTTTGACTAAGGCTTTGTCTTCATCTGAGAAACTATTCCAGGTCCGCAGGCTCATGATGAGCATATCAGGCGTTCTGAAGTGTCCTGTTTCGGAGAAATAAGGCGCGACCTCATAATGGCGCGTGCTGATGTAACTCGGCCAATTGTTTTCTGCACCATCAATTACGTTCTGCACCAACCCCTGATAAACCTCGCTAAAATTCATCGGCGTCGGGTTCGCGCCAAGGGCTTTCATTGTCGCGAGAAAAATGTCCGAATTTGGGACCCTAATTTTTTGTCCCTTAAGGGCAGACGGGTGCGGAATAGGCGTTTCGGTCGTGTAAAACCCGCGTCCACCTGTATCATAAATCGCAAGCCCTCGAAGGCCGAATGACTCCAGCGACTGCATAATGGTTTCACCAATTTCACCGTCGACCACATTGCGCTGATGCTGGGTTGATCGGAAGAGGAAGGGCAGGCTGAACAGCTTTGTTAGCGGCGCAATGTTATTGAGCGCGGCGCTAAAGGTTCGAGTCAGGTCGAGTCCACCAAACATGGCGATTTCCAGCGTACTGCCTTCGGAGCCAAGCTGCCCGCCTGGATAAATTTTGATGCCTAATCGGCCATCGGTCTTCTCGGCTAAATACACGCCCATCGCCCGAACGGCTTCAACGGTTGGGTATCCATTGGGCAGAGAGTCGGTTGAATAAAGGACGCGCTTGCCCCCTAAGACGTCGCTTGAGCACCCGGCCAGTGCAAGTGAGCCGCCCATCATAAGGCCGCCGAAATTCCGGCGATTTAAATTGGAAATCATCTATCTGTTCCCACTCGGTTTTTATATTTCATCTTAGCGCTGTGTTCGCTTGGCAAGTTGGTAGTCGTAGAGCGACGGGACATCTTCCATCGAAACATTTATCCGCTCGCTATAGGGTGCGGGCACGTAGGCGACGTCAAATTCACGATTCCCGGACACACCGACAAGGCGGGCGCTGGGGCCTTCCTCCAGCCCGCGTAAGGTCACGACTTCATTGCGGTCGGCTCCGCTGCGAATATTGACCTTTAGATTCCACGTTGTGTTGAAACGGCCATGACCCGGTTGCCAATATCCTGCGCCGCTGCCGTCCCAAATGGGATAATAAGGTCCGTTTTTATCCCGCAGGGCATCCACATTTAGCGTGATATTGTCGAACAGATTTTGGTGATTGGCGCCCGCATGTTGGTCCAGCACCGAGGCTTCGTTCACAATCGCATTTTTAAACACGGTTTTGGTAGATTGTGTGTTTAAGCTGAGCGAGTGGATGGGCGAATTATTGACCGTTAAATTCTCAATCAGGAAATTATGCACATTGCCCGCATGTACCGAATAATGGGCTCTGCGGTCGCCATTTGTTGTAATGTCGGAAATGGTTACATTGGCACTGTTATAACTCAAAATGCCCGTGTCGGCGTTCAGAAAGGTCACATCCCGCACCCAACCATCAAATACGCTGGTCAGATAAATACCGTTATATCCGCGTTCCAAATGATGCCCAAAATAAGGGGAGGCTGGGAAGGAAATATGGATGTCTTCAATCCCGACGTTCGTCAGGTGGTCCCATTTCGCAAATTGCGCAGGAATTTCATCCGAGATTTTATGTAGCAGCGGGTCGCTGATGGTGACTGTATTTCCACTTATGGCCAAAATTTCCGTTTTCTGACGGACCAATGGGCGTTCCGGGAATGTCCAATGATGTGATCCGATTTTTTTTCCGGTGTCGCCGTCCCCATATATTTCTTTTAACAGCGGACCGCCTTCGCCTTCACGGTTGAGCCATTGCAACTCGACAACGTCGCCGACATTCAAATCCTCTGTATTCGAGACTTCGACTTTCCTGGCTCCGGCGGTGCCGAGGGTCGCCTCGGATAAGACGGTTATGGCAGGGTCTTTCTCTTCCAAATAAGCGGCCGCCCGGGTGCCTTCTTTTTGGATCCAGATGAACCCACCGGTCCACGAATATTCGGAAAATAACTCGTCTATATTCTTATCTTCTTCCCTCTGACGCTTGTCATATTTTTTAAGATATTCGCGAATTTCATCCAAATAATCTGTCTTATCAATCATTTGAAGGGGGCGCGGGAAATGTAAATCGGTTCCGTCGAGGCTAGAGCCCGCACCGCGCAGGACAATATCGCTCCGTTGAATTCTCAGAATGTCAGAAATGATGACGCGGCCTTTTGGCAATTGGACGATGACAGCTCCTTTTGTTTTGTGGGCTGCGTCGAGCGCCTTTAACATAGCTTTGGAATCGTCAATCTCGTCATCTGCCGTCACGCCAAACTCGGTGACATCTATGACCTTGCCTTTGGCCATCGGGATTTCGCCAACCCCGTGATTATACCCGGCATAGGAAAAGTCAGGCAGGCGTTCTGCCGTCATAACATCCGGGTTCGTCAAAATTTGTATCTTACCGTCTTTATTTGCGTGTGAGACAGAAGGGGAGCATGCGGCGCCAACCAGCCCGGACAGGATTAAAGTTTGAAATAGCGTCTGATGTGTTTTCATAAGTTTTGGTAGTCACCAAACCGACGAAAAGCAAAGGTATTCTCTCTGTCTATACCAATTTAATCTAAGCTAAACCCGATTTTAGCCCAATAACTCTCTGTAATGTATATAGAGTTTAAGTATCTATACCAATCACGCGCGCCAATAGTGGTTATACCAATAGGTAAAATCCCGACTGTAATTTCAATCCGGCCACGATGTCAGAGATGTGGGCATGTCGAAGGTCCCACTGCCCATTCGGTGAAACTAAAGTTCCAACCCGGGGTCAGCCGAAGGTCTCGTTTTAAGCAGGACGTGCCCGCAGAGTTGATCTTTCTGTCGGAATACCGGCAGAAAAGTAGAGGTGTTTTACAGAAGGATCGTAACACTGATTGTCAGGCAGTATCACAGACTCTGCGGCAATGGTTTTTGAAGAAACGGCCCGTTTGTCCTACCAGTTGGGCCAGCGTTGGACCCAGGCATCGGCTCTCACTCCTAAAGTCCCGGCACCTCTCTGGTTCTCACACCAAAACGCTCAGACCCATCGTCTCTCAAACCAGCAAGCGAGGCCTCACCTGTCCCATGTTTGAAAGAACATCCTCAGCTTATCACAGGTTTTGAAAGTGAGGATTTTGTTTTTGCATTTGATGGACGCATCTCGCGAAACCCTATGATTTCTGAAGAAATAAGCGGTTAAAGATAGGGATGGCGAAAATTTGAAACGGGGATAACCCCTCGCGGAATCAAAAAATTTGCCCCGTCCATTGGAGTCCCAATCGCACTGCGACGATGAGAATCAGCCCGCCTGTCAGCCTTTGTATCCAGAGCTGTGATATATATTTTAAGCCGATTGTGTTCCCGATAAATCCGCCAAGAATGACAGCCGGGACAAGGGGCCAAAAGACCAAGGCCTCAATGAACTTCCCATTATCAGCGAGTTTCATCGACTGCCCGAGGAAACCCGCGATAGAATTGAGTAGAATATAAACACTGCACGCGGCCGCAATTGCTTTTGCACGGCCCCAAGACAGTCCATATAAAATCGGGGCCAGAAATATGCCGCCGCCAATCCCGACCAGGCCTGAATAAAATCCGATTGCGCCGCCGAGCAGACCGCTCAAACCGGGATGTATGTCTCTTCTGGGGACCGCGGCGTCGGGCGCAGAGCTCCGGAGCAATCTAACCCCGGCGAATAAGAGCGCAGCGGCCAGAAGGCCAATGAACAACGTTTCTGAAATATTTAAACGTCCGCCCAACCAGGCCGCAGGAATTGAGACGGATAAAATCGGCCATAATTTGCGCCAGGGGATTAAGTTGCCGCGCGAATATCGAATCGTGTTCCCTGCGACTACCGCGATATTGCAACTCAACGCGACAATGGGAACGAGTGTATACTCCATCCCGCTTGTGATCAGCAGAGCGGTATAGGTAGATCCACCGCCAAAGCCGACGCTGGCGTAGAGACAGGCGGTTAGCGCAAAGAGGCAAGCGAGAACGGCAAGCTTCATGTGGCCTCTACTGATGAAGGGCATCGTATCGGCGATAATCGAATGTGTGGGATTTCAACGGACATCATATCCGCCTCTAACTTGTGCAGGCGGACGCATAAAGCATTGCCTTGAGCGGCGGGCTGCATAGTCTGTATCTGTGACCCAAACTTATGACCATGCCGAAGATGTCTTACGCGAGTGCCTGACGCAATCCGGGGCGGCGCTTGTAATCTTGACGGATGTCACGGGGGGCACATTGCGCGGACGGGGCGCCATGATGGCGGTGACCTCGACACGGGCTGTTGGCTATATTTCGAACGGATGCGTCGATGCGGATATTATTGCGCGCGCGCGTGGCGGTCAGGCCGGGCATTTCATTTATGGGGCCGGCTCGCCTTACCGGGATATTGTGCTGCCGTGCGGGGGGCGTTTGGACATCGCAATTCTCCAAAATCCGGATCACGGCACCATTCAATCTGCGCTCAAAAAATTGGATGAACGCAAGGACGTAATGCTCGTTTTGGACGACGTCTCTGTGCATTTGGTCCCGCGTATAAAGCTTCGGATTGCGGGGCGGGGGGCGGCCTGCACGGCGCTTGCAGAATTGGCTGAGCTCAGCGGTTTTGAGGTATTGGTGCAATCGCCCGACGCAGATATTTGGCCCGCATGTGAGCATCTTAAAGATCCGGTATATCCGCCGCCCGCCCGAGATGACATGCGTACGGCCTTTGTCTGCCTGTTCCATGATCATGATTGGGAACCCGCCCTTTTACAACAGGCTTTGAACGGTCCGTGTTTTTATCTTGGCGCGATGGGGAGTGAACGCACCCATCAAACGCGCTGCGAAACGCTTTCCAATTTGGGCGTTGAGCAAGACGCGTTGGCGCGCATAAAGGGGCCGATTGGCCTCGTGGAATCCCAGCGCGATGCGCGGCTTTTGGCGCTCTCTATTCTGGCAGAAATTGTTCAATCCGCCCAGCTGGCAGATTTGTTGTGAAGGCGGCGAATGTTGCCTGTGTGGTTTTAGCCAGCGGCTTGTCCGAACGGTTTGGCCAAGCGAATAAACTCTTCGCAGAGTTAGGCGGAAAGTCCGTCCTTTCCCACGTCTTGGAGACAGCTGCCGCCATTGGTTTTGGCGAGGTGTTTTGTGTCTCGCGCGGCGGCCACGGGGACGGATATACGGCTGTTGAAAATGTAAATCCGCAAGATGGGCAAGGCTATGCGCTGCGGTTGGGATTGGGCGCGGCACGGGCGAAGGGATGGGAATACTGCGTCCTGCTCTTGGGTGACATGCCGCTAATTATGCCGTCCCATCTCGAAAATTTAGTGTTAAACATAGAGAATAATCAGTGTGTTGTGAGTGAAAGCGAATCTGTCAGAATGCCGCCTGCGATATTTAATGCCGTGGCTATGGACATCATTTTGGCAGAAAAATCGGAATTCGGCGCGCGGGATATATTTGACAAACTTAATCCGGCGACGTTGCCCTTAGACCGGGTTGCAGCACATGACGTGGACACGCCTGCAGATTTGGCTAGGGTGGCGGAGATGATGAAAGTTCGGAAATTATGACCGTCGCTGCCGCGCCAAAACCCGCGTTAAAATCCGACGCCCCACTGGTCGATTCCTTTGGCCGGGTCGTGACCTACTTACGTTTGTCGGTCACGGATCGCTGCGATTTGCGCTGCACTTATTGTATGTCTGAAAAGATGACCTTTTTGCCAAAATCAGACCTCTTGGATGCGGATGAGTTAGAGACGGTTGCGCGGGCCTTTATCGCGCGGGGTGTGACCAAGATCCGTGTGACAGGCGGGGAACCGCTCGTGCGCAGAAATATCCTGGAAATCATGACGCGGCTGTCCGGTTATTTGGGGAAAGGCTTAGATGAATTAACGCTCACCACCAACGGAACGCAACTCGCGAAACACGCTGCTGATTTGGCGCGGCTCGGCGTGAAGCGAATAAATGTATCGCTTGATAGTGTGAACCCTGAGACTTTCTCCCGCGTCACGCGCGGCGGAAAACTGGCGCAGGTTTTGGACGGTATTGCGGCAGCGCAATCGCACGGTCTGAAAATTAAATTAAATGTGGTCGTGTTGAAACATGACAATGCGGCTGAGATTCCCTCTATTATCGATTGGGCGCATCGCCGCGATATTGACGTGACCTTGATAGAGGCCATGCCGTTGGGCGAGATTGAAGCTGACCGTTTTGACCAATATGTTCCGCTGTCTGAGGTCCGCGCAAATCTGGAAAAACACTTCACGCTCACCGCAGAGGATTACCGGACGGGCGGGCCGTCCCAATATTGGCGTGTCGCCGAAACAGGAGGGCGGCTCGGCTTCATTACCCCGCTTTCGAATAATTTTTGCGCAGGATGTAATCGCGTACGCCTGACCTGTACGGGTAAGCTCTTTTTATGCCTTGGCCAAAATGATGATGCGGATTTGCGGCATGTCCTTCGCACCGGCGGGAATTTGGATGCCGCGCTGACAGAAGCGATGACGCGCAAACCCAAAGCGCATGATTTCCTCATCGACGCCCCCGGTAAAGCGCCCGCTGTCGCCCGCCACATGTCAATGACTGGGGGCTAATATGGCGACGATTTTATTTTTTGGCCGATTTTCCGATCTGTCCGACCGTCTGGAGGTGCAGTTGCCGGAAACTGTGACGGATAAGCAGAGTCTCTCGGCATTTCTTTCCGGCGAGATTGAAGGCTTCGCAGAACTGGCCGCTAGATCTGATACGCGTATTTCAGTCAATATGAAGGTGACCATGGCGGAGGTTGCCGTCAGGAACGAGGACGAAATCGCTTATATGTCGGCTCTGTCAGGCGGATGATTCGGGTTTGCGATAGCCCGATTGCGCCCGAGGCAGAACTGGCGGCCTTTCGCGCGGCTTTGCCCAATGCGGGGGCAATTGCATCCTTCATCGGATGTGTCCGCGATGATGGCCAGACGCAAGCGCTAACGCTCTCGCACTATCCGGGATTTACGGAAACAGTGATTGCAGGGTTTGTTGAGCAGGTAAGCGAGCGGTGGAATTTACTGGGGACTCTTATTCTGCACCGCGTCGGAAAGATGTCACTCGGAGAGCCCATTGTCCTTGTTGCGACCGCTTCCGCACATCGGCGCGAGGCTTTTGAGGCTTGCGACTACCTTATGGATCGATTGAAATGTGATGCACCGTTTTGGAAGCAGGAGACGGTTGCCGGCGAAACCCGCTGGATAGAGCCCCACCCGCAAGATCACAGTGATCTCAATCGGTGGTCGTCGTGACGGGCATAGACGAAAGACTGATGTTTCAGCCGTTGAGTATCGCGGTTCTGACAATTTCAGACACGCGAACGCATAATGACGACCGCAGTGGGGATTGTCTGGTTGAGCGCGTAAAAACGGCCGGACATGACGTCTCCGCCCGCGCCATTATTAAGGATGATATCGCGGCCATCTCGGCGCAAATTAAGTCATGGTCCGCGACCATGGACCTCGACGTTATTCTGACAACGGGCGGCACTGGACTGACGGGGCGCGATGTCACGGTTGAGGCAATCGCGCCGCTATTTGAAAAAACGCTCGACGGGTTTTCCGTTTTATTTCATCGGATGAGTTTAGAGACTATCGGTCTCGCTACACTTCAATCTCGGGCCTGTGCCGGAATTATCAATGGCACAGTCGTCTTTTGCTTGCCGGGCTCCACAGGCGCCGTCCGTCAAGCGTGGGACGAGATTATTGCGGGTGCATTAGATAGCCGCTACCGACCTTCCTCGTTGGTGGACATAATGCCGAGGATAAAGGAATGACAAAACTCACACATTTAGACGACGCGGGCCGTGTCTCTATGGTTGATGTGACGGAGAAAGCGGCTACCGCTCGCCGCGCGCTCGCTCAAGGCGCTGTGCAGATGTCAGAAGAGACGTTCGACCGCGTCCAATCCGACGATAATCCAAAGGGCAATGTGGAAACAACAGCGGAACTTGCGGGCATTATGGCGGCCAAAAAAACCTCCGACCTTATCCCGCTCTGCCATCCTTTGCCGTTGTCGAAAGTCAAATGCCGGGTTACTCCGGATGCGACGCTGCCCGGGCTGCGCGTGACGGCAGAGGTGCGCACATTGGGCGTGACAGGTGTAGAGATGGAGGCCTTAACCGCCGTCTCCGCCGCATGTCTGACAATTTACGATATGCTCAAGGCGTCGGATAAGGCGATGCGGATTACCGACATTAGTCTGGTTGAAAAGCAAGGCGGAAAGAGCGGGGATTGGACCGCCCCGAAAGCGGAGTAATCCTGCAGACGTCGGCTATTTCTGCGGTGTGAATGATGTGTTGACCTTACGGATTTGAATTATTATTGCGAACCATTCTTAATTAGCCCTTAGTCTCAAAGTTGCCGCTATGTCTCCGAATTTTCGTAAGTATCTGATCCTTGCACATCTTTGGCTGGCCGGGCTGATGGCACCGGCCTTTGCATTACATGCCATATCCGGCGGGCTTTACCTGATGAACATCAAAGGTGAGGCGTCGACAGAGCGCGTTTCGCTGCCTGCCGGCGCTACTTTGGATTTTGATGCACCAACTTTAGAGGATGATGTTCGCGCTCTGTTGAAAACGGCGAATTTGAAACATGATTTTGAATATATCCGAAATCGTGGCACCCTTATTCAACTCCGTCCGACCTCCAAGACATATTTGGAGTTCAAACAAACGCCGCAGGGTTTATCTGCGACGCGGGTGAAACCGGATACGGTGCGGTCTATGATGGAGTTGCATAAAGGGCATGGTCCGCAGCTTTTCAAAAGCTATCAGAAGCTGGTGGCTTTGCTTTTATTGGGCGTCGTCCTTGGCGGAATATTGGTAGGGTTGATGGCGAAAGCCTATCGACGCCAGACAATCATCGCCGTGGTGATGGGAGTCGTTGTCTTTGTTTTTGTCGGATTTATCGTCTAGCGCGACTCACGCCCGTCAAAATCAGCGTTGTAATTTACCAGCGCGGGGTCTCTAATTAATTGTTCGGCCTTGACCGTGAAGTAAACGGCTTCGCATATGTTTGTCGCGTGATCGCCAATGCGTTCAAGGTTTTTCGCGACGAATAAAAGCTCCGTACAGGCCGGAATGGTTCTTGGATCCCCCATCATAACGGTAACGAGTTCTCTGAAAATGGAATCATAAAGGTCATCAAGGTCGCTATCCGCCTGCCAGAAATGTAGCGCCGCGATGGGGTCGCCTTTTAACAAAGTGTCCAGCGCACCCGCGAGTTGTATTCTGACCTGTTTGCCCATGCGGTAAACGGACCGCGCCATATCAATGCGTTTTTCTTCATTGATAATCATAGCGCGTCTGGCGATGCCTTCTGCGAGATCGCCTACCCGTTCCAGATCAGACGCAATTCGTGTTGCACCGATAATGCTGCGAAGGTCTTGCGCGACCGGATTGCGCAGCGCGATAATGCGCTGCACAGCTTCATCGATTTTAAACTGCAAGCTATTGGCGGTTTCGTCGCGGTCAATGACCTGTTGCGCCATGATGCTGTCGCGTTTTTTAAAAGCCTGCATCGCGTCGCTGACCATTTCGCTCACGATTGTACCGAGATCGGTGAGGTCGTTTGTCAGTCGAGATAATTCCGCGTCATACCCGGAAACGATGTGAGAGGTATTACTGATCATCTAATTAAGCCTTAAACTGACAGAACAGATGACATGATTCTTGTCACTGTCCAGTTTTTTGAACCTTAAAAGCGCGCCACATGTCCGACTCATGTGACGCTGCTTCTAAAGTTTTGTGAAGGTTCAGTGACAGTTTTAAGCGCTCAAGGACCTATTTCACAATATTGGTGACGTAGTTTTCCAGCATTTCCTGACGACCGGAGACCGGGGCCGGGGAGATATTGCGCTTCAAAGCGGCTGCCGCAACATCATCCAAGCTGGCTTTACCTGCCAGCATATCGGCACCAACGCCGCTGTTCCACCCGGAATAACGAGAGTCTTTAAAGGCTTGGAGCTTGTCATTCTCTATCATATCCGCCGCATTCATCAGCGCGCGTGCGAGCAAGTCCATTCCGCCGATGTGGCCGTGGAATAAGTCTTCCGCATCACACGACTGACGGCGGACTTTGGCATCAAAGTTCGAACCGCCATTTTTGAAACCGCCACCTTTGAGGATGTAATACATCGCTTGCGTTGTCTCGCGCAGGTCATTCGGGAATTGGTCCGTGTCCCACCCGTTTTGGGGGTCGCCGCGGTTGAAATCGATGGAACCAAAGATACCGAAGGCATTGGCTATTTCGACTTCGTGTTCAAAGCTGTTTCCGGCCAAAGTGGCGTGGTTCGGCTCGATATTAACCCCGACTTCCTTTTCCAAGCCATATTGCTTGAGGAAGCCAAAGACGGTTCCAACATCGCGGTCATATTGATGTTTCGTTGGCTCATGTGGCTTGGGCTCAATCCAGATATCGCCTTTAAACCCAATCTTATGTTTGTGCTCGACAACCATGCTCAGGAAACGCCCGAGTTGTTCCATCTCCTGCCCAACATTCGTGTTCAGGATTGTGTCATAGCCTTCGCGGCCACCCCAAAGCACATAACCGGATCCGCCGAGACGGTGCGTCGCTTCCAAGCAATGCTTGACCTGTAGCGCGGCGAAAGCGGCGACATCCGGATTTGGGTTCGTTGACGCGCCGGCAATATAGCGGGGATGAGAAAAGTTATTGGCCGTTCCCCAGAGGAGCTTTGTGCCGTGCTTCTCCATTTTGCCTTCGATCTTATCGACAATCTTTGCGAGGTTTTTGACGTGTTCTTTTGGCGTTTCCGCATCCGCCATAACGTCTACATCATGAAAGCAGAAAAAAGGCTGGCCTAAACGGTCAAAGAAATCAAAAGCGGCGTCGAGCTTTGCTTCTGCTGCTTTCTGATCATTTTTACCGCGCGCGTGCCAAGGCCGATTAAATGGACCGCCGCCAAAGACATCGGCGCCGTCCCAACAGAAAGTGTGCCAGTAACAGGCCGCAACCCGCAGATGCTCTTCAATCGTTTTGCCCATGACGACCTTTTTTGGGTCGTAATATTTAAAGGCTAGCGGATTATCGCTGTCCGTGCCTTCAAATTTAATGGGGTCGATATGGTCGAAATAGCCGCTCATGAGTTCAGGTCCTTTGTCGCTTTATAGAGTTTTGTGAAAGTTTCGCGGCGTCCCGCGTAGAGGTCTCGCATGTCCGCATCCGGTTCGATGATATGTGATATGGCGGGTGGGGTGCAAATCTCTTCGATTTTGTCCTCGCCAAGACAGAGCCGCGCTAAACGCGCCGCGCCAAAGGCCGGCCCGACGGCAGAGGCCGTGCGGTAGGTCAGCGGCATATCAATTGCGGAGGCGATGATTTCTCCCCACCAATTAGATTGCGAGCCGCCGCCGATGACGGACAGCGTCTCTATCGGTGTTCCGCTGGCGCGCAGGACATCGACGCCATCGGCGAGGGCAAAGGCAACGCCTTCCAACGCGGATTGCGCAAGGGTGAGGGGCGTGTCCTCGTGTGTCATGCCGAAAAAAGCGCCTTTGGCATTAGGATCATTATGCGGTGTGCGCTCGCCTGAAAGATAAGGTAGAAATATGGGCCCCTGTCCCGGAGTTCGGGCGTTCGCCGTGTCTTCATAGAGACCGGATTCGGTTTCAAACCGCGCGATGCGGGCAACAAAGTCGACGGCGCTGGCGGCGGAAAGAATCACGCTCATACGGTGCCAGAGATTGGGAAGGGCGTGACAGAAGCTATGTACCGCGCCGTCCGTATTGGATTGATAGCTCTCATCTGCGAGGAAGACGACGCCGGATGTGCCCAGAGAGATAAAGCCTTCTCCCGGTTTGATTGTCCCGGATCCGACGGCACCCGCGGCATTATCGCCGCCGCCCGCCGCGATGGGGACACAAGACATGCCCCATTTCTCTGCAATTTTTGGCAAAAGCGTTCCTGTTGCGTCGGAGCCTTCATAGAGTTTCGGCATATGCGCGCGGGATAATCCCGTGAGCGCCAGAATTTCATCAGACCAATCGCGTTTGGCGACATTCATCCATAATGTGCCCGCGCTGTCGGACATATCAGAGGCATATTCTCCGCTCATCAGCAGGCGGACATAATCTTTCGGTAAGAGCACTTTGGAGATTCGTTTGAAATTTTCCGGCTCATGCGCGCGCATCCAATGCAGCTTTGGCGCAGTAAAGCCCGGCATCGCCAAGTTCCCCGCAATGTCAGTCAGGTCGGGCATATCCGTCATCATTTCATCGCAGGATCCGCCGCTACGACCGTCATTCCACAAAATGGCGGGGCGGATGATATCGTCGGCCGCATCCAAACAGGTCGCGCCGTGCATTTGTCCGGATAAGCCTATTGCGCGGACGGCCGCGCGGCGCTTTGGGTCGAGTTTGCGAACGGCTTCATCTACGGCGTGCCACCAACTGGCCGGATCCTGTTCGGACCAAAGGGGCTTTGGCCGCGCGACAATGAGGGCGGCTGAGGCTTGGTCAATTACGGTTTGCGACGCGTCTGTAATGACGGCTTTCACGCCAGACGTGCCAATGTCGATGCCAAGATACATTCAAAGTTTCCCTTACCGGATGTTTCCCGATTTTCGCGTGGGTGGCAATAAATGACAGCGTTGTCAAATTATGTAATTTGGAATATTGACTTCGAAGCGATTGACACCGCTGTCATAATGGCTGCAAAGGATAGTTAAAGACCCTGCGGGCTTAGACCTGCGGGCAGACATTAAGGGGAAAACATGTCTCTCACGACTTTGGACTTCGTCGTCCTGGTATTTTACGCGATTATACTTTTCGGGGTGGCGATATATGTCTCGCGGGAACCCAAAGGGACCGTCAAAACAACGGAAGATTATTTTTTAGCGGGCAAATCATTGCCGTGGTGGGCGATTGGGGCCTCCTTGATTGCAGCAAATATCTCTGCTGAGCAAATCATCGGTATGAGCGGGGAGGGCTACCGCATTGGTCTCGCCATTGCTGCTTATGAATGGCAAGCAGCGATTGTTCTTATCATCATCGCGAAATATTTCCTCCCGATTTTTCTGAAACGCGAAATCTACACCATGCCACAATTCTTGGACCAAAGATTTGGACACGGCGTGAAGACAACAATGTCGATTTATTGGATCGCACTTTATACGGTCGTGAATTTGACCGTTGTATTGTGGCTTGGCGGTTTGGCTGTTGAGACCTTGACGGGGATGAGTGTTCTCCCTGCTATGGCGGCGCTGGGGGCTTTTGCGATTGCTTACTCAATCTTTGGCGGTCTGAAAGCCGTCGCGCTGACCGATATCATTCAAGTCGTTATCCTGATTTTGGGCGGTCTGATTATCGCTTGGTTGACCATGTCGATGATTGGCGGCGGGTCTGTCTTTGGCGGACTTGAGCGGATGTACACAGAGCTCCCCGGTAAGTTCGATATGATTTTCGACAAGGAAACGAACCCAACTGGCTATGAAGCCATGCCTGGGATTTGGACGCTGCTGGGCGGGTTATGGATTTTGCACCTGAACTATTGGGGTTTTAACCAATATATTATTCAGCGCGCGTTGGGGGCGAAGGATTTGCCGGAAGCGCAAAAGGGTCTTGTTTTTGCAGCAGCGCTAAAACTCATTATGCCTTTGATTATTGTGCTGCCGGGTATCGCGGCGGTGATGCTGGCGATGCCGGAATTTGGCGCGCTGGATGCGGATTTGTTGAATGAGAAAACGGATCGGACTTATCCATCTGTCATGGGCCTAATGCCTGCCGGTTTGCGCGGGCTGATTTTCGCGGCCTTGATTGCGGCGATTGTATCGTCCTTGGCATCAATGGTGAACTCAATTTCGACGATCTTCACAATGGACGTTTATAAGACAAATATCGCGCCTGATCGTGAAGACAGGCATTATGTCAATGTCGGACGTACGACTTCCATAGTCGCAATGATTATAGCCGTTCTCGTTGCCAAGCCGTTTATTGGGGGGTTCGAGTCCGGGTTTCAACTCGTTCAAGATTTAACGGGCTTTATTGCACCGGGCGTGGTGGCGGTGTTCCTCTTAGGCATGTTCTATAAACGGGCAAATTCAACAGGCGCGTTTACGGCACTCATCATTTCGTTCGTCGTGTCAGGAGTTCTTTATACAATGACCAAGATGGGAATGATTGATTTGACGTTCGTGAACCGCATTTGGATTATCTTC
>CALFWV010000083.1 GCA_937927825.1 uncultured Caulobacterales bacterium
GTAAAAAGGCCCACGGCGACGTTGATCGCTGTGGGTTTTCTGATTTAGTATTTGATTGTCCGGAAAAGGACCGAGAAAAGACCTCTAAGTCATCTTCCGTTCAAAGTTCTCGGCAATCGCCTCCAAATAGCCTTCTGTCGTCAGCCAGCCTTGCTGATCGCCAACCAGAAGGGCGAGGTCTTTTGTCATTTTACCGCCTTCGACGGTATCGATGACAGTCTTCTCGAGGCCGGTTGCGAATTTCACTAGCGCTTCATTATCATCCAATTTACCGCGATGGGCGAGGCCACGTGTCCATGCGAAGATGGAGGCGGTTGAGTTCGTTGACGTCGACTCACCTTTCTGATGGTTGCGGTAATGGCGCGTGACTGTGCCGTGAGCCGCTTCGGCTTCCATGGTCTTTCCGTCCGGCGTCAGCAGGAAGGATGTCATCAGGCCGAGGGAGCCAAAGCCCTGCGCGACCGTGTCGGACTGTACGTCGCCGTCATAGTTTTTGCAGGCCCAAATATATCCGCCGGACCATTTCATGGCCGCGGCAACCATATCGTCGATGAGGCGATGCTGATACTCGCCGCCAAATTCCTCGAATTTCTCGGCAAATTCCGTGTCGTAAATCTCTTGAAAAATGTCTTTGAAACGCCCGTCATATTTCTTGAGGATCGTGTTCTTGGTCGACAGATAGACCGGCCATTTACGCTGCGTGCCATAATTGAAAACGGCGCGGGCAAAGTCGCGGATGGATTGGTCGAGGTTATACATCCCCATCGCCACACCGGCTTCGGGGAAATCAAACACTTCGCGTTCGATAACGTCGCCGTTTTTGCCTTCCCATTTCATGGTCAGCTTGCCTTCGCTCGGGACGAGGAAGTCCGTTGCTTTATATTGGTCACCAAAGGCGTGACGACCAATGACGATAGGCTGGGTCCAACCCGGGACGAGACGCGGGACGTTGTTACAGATAATCGGCTCGCGAAAGACAACGCCGCCGAGAATATTGCGGATTGTGCCGTTTGGGGAACGCCACATCTTTTTGAGGTCAAACTCCTCGACGCGCTGTTCATCCGGCGTGATGGTTGCGCATTTGATACCGACATTATGTTTTTTTATTGCATTGGCCGCATCAATTGTAATCTGGTCATCCGTCGCGTCGCGCGATTGGATGGAGAGGTCATAGTCAAGCAGCTCGATATCGAGGTAAGGGTGTATCAGGCGCTCTTTAATCATATCCCACATAATGCGAGTCATCTCGTCGCCATTCATATCGACGACGGGGTTCGTAACCTTGATTTTAGCCATGTTTTCCTCATTAAGCGTGCAAATATATCGTTGGGCGGGGCCTAACATTAGTCAGGTAAAAACGAAAGCCACGATTCATGGGCAAAGCCGTCAAGGACCAGTTAGGCCGTGTAATTAAACGCACAGAGGGCGCGCAGCCCGCCGTTATTCTCGTGCGCCCGCAATTGGGCGAGAATATAGGCGCGGCGTGCCGTGGCATGTTAAACTTTGGTCTGACCGAATTACGTCTCGTCGCGCCGCGTGACGGCTGGCCTAATCCGGCCGCCGACGCCATGGCGGCGGGCGCGGTGGAACTGATTGAAAATGCGAAACTGTTCGACACGGTGGATGAAGCCGTCGCAGATTTATCTTTTGTGCTGGCCGCGACCGCGCGGCGGCGAGAGCTGGAAATCCCCGTGGTCGGAACAGATGTGGTCGGCCAAGACATGCGGACCAAGGTAGAGCAGGGCGTCGGTATATTATTTGGTCCGGAAAAAGCCGGACTGACCAATGCTGATGTGGTCCTCGCGGATAAAATCCTGACCTATCCCGTTAATCCGGCCTTCCAATCGCTCAACCTCGCGCAAGCCGTGAATGTCTTCGCCTTTATTTGGGCACAGAGCGGCGATACAAATGTTCCTGATATATTTGACGATGTGCGCAGCGAGGTTGCCCCGCGAGAGGACCTAACCCGCATGTTTACGCATTTGGAGGATGAACTCGACAAAGCCGGCTTCTTTTTCCCTGCGGCCAAGAAACACCTCATGCAACAAAATATTCGCGCGCCGCTAACGCGGGCGCAAATGAGCGAACAAGAAGTCCGAACCTTTCGGGGGATAATAAAGGCGCTCGCGAAAGGGCGAGGGAAGGCGCGGAAGGACTAGCGAAGCTCGCAACATATTAACGTGCAAGACCAAGTCTGAAAATAAAGTTTTCTGACTTAGTAAAGTGAAATCATAATGTCGAATAGTTATTATATTAGCCTGAGCTCTTGGATTATTCAGGATGGAAATTACGGAGACTTCAAGGTTGGAGACCGTAGGTCATTTGCTCTGGAATTTTATCCAATCAACAAATTCTATCCTTCACAATACTTGGTTGATCCAAGCTCAACCCACAAAACGCACTCTGAGTATGTGGTATCTGGAAATGTTATACACAAAACTATTGATTGGTGGGCAATCGATATTGGTGTTCAAGCATACCAAGAGGCGCGGCCTTTTAAAGACATTGCCAAAAATCAGAGCTTTAATGGACGTATTCAGTTAGGTATTGATCCATTTTTCTATTTCGAAAGGCTATATAATTCACCCGGCTCACCACCACTAATTTATGATTGGAAAATTCTAGAAGTACTAATTCAAACTAGCCCTTTCATAAAAAACTCAAATGGAATTATGGCGAGAGATGAAGAAAAATTGGCGTGGAAAAACATTACCAAGACTAAGGCTTGGAAAGATGACGATGGCAATGCAGAGTATTTATTGAAGTGTGAGCGCTTATCCAAAAGCCCAAGGCATAAATTAAAATAGAAATTTTTAGGAAACATTACATCCCCTTTCATGGAAAACCGGATATTACTGTTCGGCCTATTTTGGGGCGCTTTGTGCCGTTAGAGTATTGCCTGTAAAATCCTTAAGGTGCCACATATTCCGCCTTAACCAAAGTAATCGGCGGTGGGATTTGGTTGGCTCTATGACCGGCTTTATCCGTCAAAATTCCTCAACCGAAGGCGCGTCCGGTCAGACTGTCTAATCGCTCGGGCAGCTGGGTTGATAATCGGGGTTTAGATAGCTTTCTATGAGGTCATGCAGGTCCGGATCATAGGATTTTAGCTCGGCACGCGTATCAATATCATTATGGATTCCGGCCTGCGGGCTTTGGTTTACATTATAAAAACTCTGGACACCTTCCGCGAAATATTCTGCGGGATTTGTCGCGGCATAGGTGTCCGCCCAGAGCCCGGCCGCCATCGCGGCGTCATAAATCCGTCCCAGCTCAGTCTCAAAGCTGTTATCGATATTATTCATCCCCATGATATGAATAGTATGCGCGAATTCATGGACAAAAATATCCTCGCCCGAATATATATCTGTGTTGAGGCATAGTAAGTTTTCCTCACCTGCTGATGACGCAGGCCGCGCATTTGTGGCACCAAGCCCTCTGGCACGCGTGTCCCAGTCGGTATCCGGGAAGGCAGTATTCAGGTCGGAATGTTCCGGGATGTCCGTTGTGACTTCACTTTCCGCCATAATGGCAATTCGGGTATTATTATCCGTCATTGCCTGAAGAACGCTGGGGTCGAGGTTGCGCGTCATGTTTGAGGCCTTATCAACCGCTTCTACCATCGCGCGTTCTCTGACCATAGTTGATCCCAGGACCGGGATTCCGTCCACGTCGCAATATTTTTGATAAAAGAAGTCTAAACGATAGGGCGCGTCCCGGAGGGAGTCGGGCACATCAGAGGGATCGCACTTGCTGGATTGCGCCGTTGGATTTATCTGAACAATAACCTGATCGCTGGCGGACGCGCCGCTGGGATCGGATGCTGTAAACTCCAAGGTTATTTTTTCGGATGCGTCAATATTCGGCGCGGCAAAGTTGGCCTCTGTGCTTGCGGCGTCCGAGAGCGTAACTGGCGTTCCGTCGATTTGAACCCATGCATAGGTGAGGCTGTCGCCGTCGGGATCGCTCGCTGTTGCTGATAATGAAACGGTTGCGCCTGCCGTTGCAGCTTTGTCTTCGCCCGCGTTAACGGTTGGAGCGGCGTTTGATGTGGGCGGGGGCGTTGTCGCTATGGGTGCAGGGGATGAGGCTCCGCTGCCTCCACAAGATGCCAAGACGAATGCCGATAGGGTCGTCGCCATAATTTGAAATTTATAAATTCGCATAAGCTTTCCCGCCTCATGTTTTTTCATCTTATTTTTCGTCGGATTGCAATATCTAAAAGCGGTCAATGCCGCCCGGATGAGATCGCGACGCGGCGGCGGGAAGTCTCATAAACCGGTGTCATGGCTGGACATACTCTGCCTGTGCCAGCGTAATCAGCAGCGCGATTTGAATGGCTCTATGGCTGTCCTTATCCGTCCACGTTTCCTCAAATGAATGTGCGCCCGCGCTAATCCCGCCCCGGCTGATTGTGATGGCGGGAAAGCCTTTGGAGATAGGTGTGTTGGCGTCGGTTGAGGAAATGGCCAATTTTGGGTCTAAATCGAAACTGCTCATGGCGGCCAAGGCTTGTTGAACGAGGGGGCTATTTGCGTCCCCATTTGCCACAGGACGGTCGCCAACTTTTTTGACATCGACGGTGATCTCTTCGCCGCGTGTTCGGGCTGCATTTTCTGCCGCGAGGCCATCTATCATCGCCTGTTTAAACACGGCGTC
>CALFWV010000084.1 GCA_937927825.1 uncultured Caulobacterales bacterium
TCCTCATTGGAAAGCCGCCCGTACCTGTACATAAAGCCCTATATAATTTCAGCGAACGCGCCTTTATCAAACGCGAACGTAAGCGAAGAGAATCATCCGAATGAATGACACACATAAACGTCCAACCGCCATTGTTGTGGGCGCAGGTTTTGGCGGCATTGCGCTGGCCATCCGCCTGCAAGCTATGGGCTTCCAAACGACGCTGCTCGACAATCGCGATAAGCCGGGCGGCCGCGCTTATGTTTATGAAATGGGCGGTTTCAAATTCGATGGCGGCCCAACTGTCATCACCGATCCCGATTGTTTGCGCGAATTGTTCGAGGTTTCCGGCAAGGAGATGGACGATTATGTGACGCTTCTCCCCGTTGACCCGTTCTATCGCCTGCAATGGGAAGACGGCGAGATCTTGGATTACAATAATGATCAAGATTTCCTCGAAGAACAGATCCGTGCACGCAACCCTGATGACGTGGAAGGTTACCGCAAATTTCTTGCCTATTCGAAAGAGCTTTATCACGAAGGCTATGAGAAGCTGGGCACGACAGCCTTTTTGAAAATGAGTCAGATGTTCGCCGCCGCCCCTCAATTGGTTCGCTTGCGCGCAGATCGGAGCGTTTACAAACAAGTCTCCAAATTCGTGAAGGATGAGAAGACGCGCCAGCTCCTGTCTTTTCAATCGCTCCTCGTCGGCGGCAATCCTTTTGCGACCTCGGCGATTTACGGCCTCATCCACGCGCTGGAACGCAAGGGCGGCGTTTGGTTCGCGCAAGGCGGCACAGGCGCGCTGGTCGCGGGCCTCGTCAGCCTGTTTAAAGACATTGGCGGCGGGGTGAAACTCAACGCCGAAGTCACGGATATTCACACCGAAGGCGACCGCGTGACGGGCGTCACCACGGCAGATGGGTGGACGATGAATGCCGATATGGTCGCGTCCAATGCCGATGTGGTTCACACTTACAAACAACTGCTGCGCAAACATCCGCGCGGTCAGAAATATGGCAAAGCCCTGACGAAGAAGCGCCACTCCATGTCGCTTTTCGTCATTTATTTTGGGCTCGACATTCCGACACCGGAACATTTGAAACATCATATTATTTTGTTCGGACAGCGTTACAAAGAGCTCATCGCCGAGATTTTCGGGAAGGGCGGAAAGCTCTCCGAGGATTTCTCGCTCTATCTCCACGCGCCGTCCGTCACGGATGAGAGCATGTCGCCAGAGGGCAAATCGGCCTATTATGTCCTCGCGCCGGTTCCGCATTTGGGCAGCGCCGATTTGGATTGGGACGAGATTGGCCCGGCTTACGCGCAGAAAATTCTGGATTATCTGGAAGTCCACGCCATTCCCGGTTTGAATGATCATTTGAAAGTCATGCATACGCTGACGCCCTTTGGTTTCCGCGATGAAATGAACTCTCATTTGGGCAGTGCATTTTCGGTTGAACCCATCCTGACACAATCGGCCTGGTTCCGTCCGCATAATCGCGATGATGTTATTCCAAACATGTATATCACCGGCGCAGGCACACATCCCGGCGCAGGCGTTCCCGGCGTTGTCGGCGCGGCCAAGGCGACGGCGGGCGTGATTGCAGATGATTTTGCGGGGGAGCTGTCTAAAGCCAAATCCGCTGCCGACTGGCCGTCCAACACATAGGAAATGATTATGTCCACACTCTCCATGTCTAATGCTGTCAGCGCACTCCCGCGTCAGCTCGATAATCTTGCCCATCTTTTGCGCAAGGCTGAAGCTAACGCGCAGCAGCGCGGGATTGACACCGAAGTCTTCCTCAACGCGCGTCTCGCGCCGGACATGTGGCCGCTGGCGAAACAGGTTCAGACCTGCGCCGAACTTGCGAAGAACGCGCCTTATCGTATCGCGGGATTAGACGCGCCAAGCTATGAGGGTCACCCAACCAGTTTTGCCGAATGTCATGCCGTCATTGAGAAAGCCAAAGCCGATATGGCGAAGGTTTCGGCAGCCGATTTGGATGGAAATGAAGCCCGCGAGTTTTCTGTCAAAATGGGGCCGCGCGGTGATATGGATTTCACGGGAATTTCCTATCTGTCAGGTTTTACCCTCCCCAATGTCTATTTCCACGTCACCACAGTTTATAACATCCTGCGTCATAACGGTGTCCCGTTGGGTAAGCTCGATTATTTTGGCGGCAAGGCATAGAGTTACGCTTGCAGCCCATCAGTCTTTACGAGCGGGTCTGCCGAACTGTTGCTTTGGGAAATTAGGACTGCCCGTAGGGTCAGCACTCACGACGGAGTACCGAAATAGAAAAGTTGTTTTACGCAAGGCTAACCTTACGACAGCAGTTTTTGATAAACCGGCTCGTGCAATTCGGATTCGCGAAATGGACGAGGGCCTGCAGTTTCACCTTCCGGTCATGCATGCCGTGACGCCGCATCATCTGGTTAGGATGGGCTAACGTGCGAGCGCTTGGCGTTTCTACCGCCTTACATCAACTCTGGTCTTTCGACAGTCACGACAGCCCCGGTTTAAGACAATCCGTGCAATTTTTGTTAACAAAAAATGTACTGGTCACCTCTCAGCGCAAAAGGTCCGGCACATTCCGAAGGCTTAATCTTGGTCGCTCAACCCTACCGTCCCCCAGACCAGCAAGTGAGC
>CALFWV010000085.1 GCA_937927825.1 uncultured Caulobacterales bacterium
CGTCCGGTGAGCCATTGCGCTCAACTTGGTTCTAAAAGAGTGCCAACTCTTAGAAAACCTCGATTTCACGATGAAGAGTGTTTTGGGGCAAACGTCCCCATCGGTCTCCAGAGATTGGAAAATACTAGCGAAAGACAGGTAAGTGAAACAGCGAAAAGTTCGGCAGAACTTATGAAAACCGCTGAATTTCATTTTTCACGGAATGAGGAAAAATCCGGAGTGGATAATCTCATTTCAGCCTATGAAAGTTTGGAACGGGACAGAGCCAAACTAACGGCTTTGAGAAACGCGGCTCTTCGCAATCTTTCAACGTCTAAGGGCTGGCATGCAGCCCCCCACCCGCAGGCTTTGCGATTGCGGAGACTTACGCCATCGCTACCGTCCCACTTAAATCAGAAAGAAATTTAGATGACCGTTATCAAAAATATTATCGCTCAGCGCAAAGCCGAGCTCTCCCTCATCAGCCTTGTTGTTTTCTTGGGTGCAACAGCCTAAAAACCAAAATCTTCCCAAATTAAATAGGGCCGAAGGCAAGACGCGAACATAGCAATCGCAGTCCTTCGGCCCATCACATAAAAGTATAAGAGAGCCTCATGCCAAATACGCTTTCCGCCAAATCCGTTCGCGAACGGATCACTCACTTTATGCATCTAGAAGCGTCAGGCGGTATCGTCTTGATGTTTGTTGCCCTTTTCGCCCTTCTCGCAAATAATTCTTTCATGGCGTCGGGCTATGAGGGCATTTTGAACACACCGGTCGCCGTTCAATTCGGTGATTTCAAAATTGCAAAACCGTTCTTGCTCTGGATCAATGACGGACTGATGGCGATCTTCTTCTTCCTTGTCGGCTTGGAAATCAAGCGGGAGGTCATGAAGGGTGAGCTTTCATCCCTGGATAAGATATCACTGCCCCTCTTCGCGGCGGTTGGCGGGATTGTTGTCCCGGCCTTAATTTATTTGAGCTTCAACTACACAGATGCGGTCACTGTGAATGGCTGGGCGATTCCGGCGGCGACAGATATCGCATTTGCGCTCGGGATATTGGCCCTTGTCGGAAATCGTATTCCCGTATCCCTCAAGATCTTGCTTTTGGCTGTCGCCATTATTGATGACTTGGCGGCCATCGTTATCATCGCGCTTTTCTACACAGAAAACCTTTCGCTCTATGCCTTGGCATGGGCTGGAGTGGGAACGGCCGTCCTCTTTGCTATGAACAGATTCCGGGTTATGCGCATATTGCCATATGCCGTAGTCGGGACATTTGTTTGGGCGGCCGTTCTAAAATCCGGCGTCCACGCGACTTTGGCAGGTGTGATCACAGCCTTCGCTATCCCGCTGGTTCGTCCTGTCGCGAAAGATGGAACGACCTCCCCGTCACCCTTAACACGCGCGGAGCACGGTTTGCATGTTTGGGTGGCTTTTTTAATCCTGCCGCTCTTTGCCTTCGCAAATGCTGGCGTATCGTTGACAGGGCTGTCAGTTGCTGACCTCATGTCACCGGTCCCACTGGGAATCGCTCTGGGTCTATTTGCGGGCAAGCAGATTGGCGTTTTCAGTTTCTGCTGGATTGCAGTCAAACTCGGTTTTGCAAAGCTGCCTGAAGGTGCAAATTGGTGCCAGATCTACGGTGTCGCCTGCCTGACAGGGGTCGGTTTCACGATGAGCCTGTTTATCGGAACTCTGGCCTTTGATGACGCCAGCCTGTTGAACGGCGTTCGCTTGGGAGTCCTCATGGGCTCCATCGCGTCCGGCATTCTTGGCTTTGTCCTCTTGCGGGTATTCTGCAAAGGCTCGGAGGAGAATATTTCCGAAGACACACAGTCCGTAAACGCCTAGCAGCGCGTATAGACTTTGCAATTCGGAGGGACTTATGGCGACCAAAAAAGAGGCGGCGGGGAAGCTTGCGCGAAATCTGACCCTGTTCGATGTCTATGCGATGTCCACAGGGGCAATGTTTAGCTCAGGGCTTTTCCTGCTACCCGGCATAGCAGCGTCTTACACGGGTAACTCCGTCTGGCTTGCATATCTTTTAGCTGGCTTTCTCATTCTGCCTGCAATGTATTGCATGGCAGAATTGTCGACGGCCATGCCAAAGGCCGGCGGGACCTATTATTTTCTAGATCGGTCCATGGGGCCGTTGATGGGGACAATCGGTGGATTGGGTTCTTGGATTGCCGTTGTTTTCAAAAGCGCCTTCGCGCTGGTCGGTATGGGAGCCTATCTCGGAATATATCTCGACCTGCCCTTCACTGTGACGGCAATATTACTGACCATCGCGTTCGGGTTAATCAATATATTCGGGGCAAAGGAAACGACCCTCTTGCAACGCATTCTGGTGACAACCCTTGTCGTTATCTTGATTGCATTTGTCATCACCGGCCTCAGGGAAACTGGATTCGTCAATGTCTTCAAACCAGATGGAGACCATGGGAGTTTCTTCAAATCCGGGCTCGTCGGATTTGTCTCAACGATTGGCCTCGTCTTTGTGTCCTATGCAGGTCTGACTAAAGTCGCCAGCGTCGCCGAAGAAGTGCAAAACCCCGACCGAAACATTCCTCTCGGCATGACCTTATCTCTGATTACGGCGACGGTGATTTATACGCTCGGCACTCTTGTCTTGATTAAAATTCTGGAACCGCAAGCGCTCTATGAAAGTTTAACCCCGATCGCGGATGCCGGGCGGGAATTTTTGGGTTGGATGCCTTTTGATTTAGGCGTCATCTTGATTGTAGTCGCGGCTATCGCTGCCTTCGCCTCGACAGGTAATGCCGGCATCATGTCGGCGTCGCGCTATCCTTACGCCATGGCGAAGGACAAACTTGTGCCGCAACGCCTGAGTAAAATTGGCAAATTCGGAACACCCACCATAGCAATTATTGTAACGGTTCTGGCCATGATTGCTGTCCTCATCTTATTTGATGTGGCGTCCGTGGCGAAACTTGCCAGTGCGTTTCAGCTCCTGCTTTTCGGTCTTGTTTGTGTGGCTGTTATTGTCATGCGCGAAGCCAGAATTTCAACCTATAAACCGGGTTTCAAAGCCCCGCTTTATCCATGGCTGCAAATCACGGGTATTTTGATTTCATTCTGGCTTATTATTGAAATGGGAATTCTGGCAATTGCCTTCACAGGTATGGTGACCATCGGCTGCGTGCTTTGGTATCATTTCTATGCGTCCGGTAATTTAGAACGCCGGGGCGCTATTTTCCATATTCACCAACGCCTGGGTCAACAACGCTATGAGGGGTTAGAGCGCGAGCTTATGACCATCATTCATGACCGCACACAGGACGAAAATTTGTCATATGAAGCCGTCATTGCGCGCTCTGTGATGATGGACTTCCGCTACGGTATTTATGACCTTGAGCATCTGCGCGACATCGTGAGAGAACAAGCTAAGACACGGTTCGAAATCGACCCTGAAATTATCACAGACATTCTGGCTGATGATGTTTTGTCTTTACATACCATCAGCGAGCACGTGAATATTCATTATAAGACGCATGTCGGCCTGACGCAGCCCGAGCTTTTCGTGCTGCGCTTTGGACCGCAGGCCAAATTGGATATCCCTTCGGCGACTGATGCGCATACGCTGATGTTCTTGATTGTACCGCCAAAGCCTGTGGGGCTGGACCTTCGTTTAGCCGGCCATTTGGCAGAGGTTGTGCAAAGTGATCATTTTGAAACGCGATGGTTAACTGCGGGCTCAGAAAGAGACATGAATGAAGTGCTCATGCGCGACGATCATTTCTTACACGGGCCCGTGGCTGATTTCCCGAGATTATTGGCGCAAGCGGGACAAACGATCCTTGATATTGACCTGCCTGCATCCTGCCTCATTGCGCTGATTGAACGTGACGGTGGCATACTCGTCGCGACGCCAGAGACCACGCTTTTAGCCACAGACGAAGTCGCCATTATTGGGGAACCTGCGGATTTACAGAATTTGCGGGAAAATCCGATGGAATTTGAGGACGAGTAAACTATGTCATCAGAGCTCATATTATCAACTCTGCTATCGCCCATCGTTCTTTTCTTCATATTGGGCTTAGGGGCGGCACTGATGCGCTCACAAATGAGCGTCCCGGAGAGCTTTGCAAAAGGTCTAGCCATTTACCTCATGATGGCGATTGGCCTGAAGGGCGGCGTCGAGATGTCGAAAACGGCGCTGTCTCCTGACATCTTTGCCATCGCAGGCGTGGCTTTGGTGCTGTCTTTCGGCATGCCGTTCCTCGCCTATATGATGCTCCGCGTGACAAGCAAAATGAGCCGGGTAGATGCAGCCGCCACGGCCGGGCATTATGGTTCTATCTCCATTGTGACCTTTGTTGCCGCAACGCAGGCCTTGCAGCTCGCGGGTATTGTGACCTCAGGCTATATGGTCGCCATGGCCGCATTGATGGAAGTCCCGGCAATTATGTCCGCACTGGTACTCGCGCGGCGGGGCATGAAAAAAGAAGGCGAAGTCGCAGGCTCTGAAAAAGGCGAACTTTTTAGAGAGGTATTTCTAAACGCCTCTGTTGTTGTCTTAGTTGGGGCGCTCGCAATTGGGTGGATGACGGGCGAAGCCGGGATGGAAAAAATTGCACCCTTCTTTGTCACGCCATTCCAAGGCGTCTTATGTCTCTTCCTCTTGGATATGGGATTGAATGCCGGCCGGGGTCTGCGTCAGGGCTGGCGTCAACTTGATGCCGGCGCCCTGAGTTTTGGGATTATTATGCCGTTAATTGGAGCCGCTCTTACGGCGCCTCTCTGCTGGCTCATTGGCATGAGTATCGGTGATGCGGCTTTGCTTATAACCCTCGCCGCTTCCGCGTCGTATATCGCAGTTCCGGCGGCAATGAGGTTGGCCCTTCCAAAAGCTCAGCCATCGATATATTTGACCCTGTCATTAGGCGTAACATTTCCGTTCAATCTGACTTTGGGAATTCCGCTTTATATCATATTAGCGCAATGGGTCGGCGGATAGGAGCGCGTCATGTTTGCAAAAAAACGTCTCGAATTAAGTATTGAAAAACCCGCCTTCAAGCGCGCCTGCCGTATCCTCGAAGACGCCGGCGTCAAAGGGTATACGGCCTTCTCAGCTTTCGCAGGATATGGCGGAGGTATGCGCTGGCAAAAAGGCACAGATCTGTCGGCAAGCCAAGATATGATCATGATAATCTCGGTGATGGATCAGGATGTTATCGAAAAAGTCATCGACGCATTGGAAAACCTTATCGGGTCGCACATCGGTCTTCTGAATATATCGGACGTTACCGTCTTAAGAGATGAGAAATTCTAACCGCGCGACACCTCTATCCAGTCGATAAAAACCACAACGGAGCCCATCTGATCCAGCTAAAAACACACACACTAAAATAGGTGAAATCCTATTGAAGTGTAGGGGATGAATTGACGGGGTCGTTGAGATCTTATCCACCCCAGAAAAGCGTAGTCAATTGGCCTGTCCTAAGGATTTTTAAGCTTATTCAATCCATTTTAATTTTTCCAATGGGTACCCCAAATACCACTTGGCGCGCTCCAGAACGATACGCGTTTTGACTATCTTGATGCCAAGGTCCTCACGACCACTGATTTCGTCAATCAATTGATTAAGAGCTTGGGTATTGGAACAGCAGGTAAAGCAAATATAATCTACGTCACCGGTAATGCGAAGGCAGTCCATAAACTCGGGTATATCTTCAATGGTCGCCTCAAATTTTCGGCGAAAGGCTATGCTGTTATTGTCTAATGTAAATTCGACATAGGCCAAAACATGTTCAACCATCCTATCTAAATCGAGGTCCGTGTGAAAACTCACGAAGTAGCCTGCCTCTTTTAAGGCCTTCATACGCTGAAAACATGCGCTTGGTGACAACCCTACTTTTTCAGCTAATTCTTGATTTGAAATATCCGAGTTCAAGTGAGTAATGGACAAAATCATTTTGTTGATTGCGTCCAGTTTTAAAGTTTTTTTCTTTGATGTCATATCACCCTCTCTTCACCGAGACCATAAAGCGAATTTTGATTTGCCTGCAATGACGAAATAGAACCGCGTCCGGACTATCACATTCAATGGATAATTCTGTGGCGGTACCGTTACTATTGAAAAAAAGAGGTTCAGTCTGTGGATGAGAATAGCGAATTTGCGGCCGTCACGGTGAAAGACCATCAGCTTGTGCCTTGGCCCCGGGTTGCCGCGGTCGGCGCAATGGTGGCGTTTTCGCTTCCAACGTTCGTAACGGGGTTAGAGGTGGGCGCGGGACTTAGCGCCATGAATACAATTTGGGCACTTCTGTGGGGGTCAATCATTGTCGTCATTATTGGCGCAGTCATGGGCGTCATCGGAGCCAAGACCCGCATGAGCTCCTACCTCTTGGTTCGTATTGCCTTTGGCGATTTGGGCGCGAGCTTAGTGAACATCGCTTTCGCAATCTCCCTACTCGGCTGGTTTGGAGTCAATATAAACCTGTTCATGGACGCTGTGGCTGGCTTAGGCCGAGATATTTGGGGGGTTGAGTTACCACCGATTGGACTCGCAATTTTTGCAAGTTTTTGCATGACCCTCACGACTCTAATCGGCTTCAAAGCTATCAATTTATTAGCCACATTATTGGTTCCCATTTTGGCCGTAGTCACGGTTTTGCTGGCGAAATTCGCCCTTTCCAAACAGGGTATTTCAGACGTCTTCGCTCTCGAGACAGTTGAAACCCTGAGCGTTGGCGAAGGCATTTCAGCCATTGTTGGAGCGATTATTATCGGGGCTATTATTCTGCCTGACATCACCCGCTTTGTAAGACATTGGAGCGGCGCCATCTACACGGCCATCATCGCCTATATCATCGTGCAGCTGGCTGTGATGGGGGCTGCCGCTTTAGCGGGCGCTACATCGGGTAAAGATGATGTGCTTGAAATCATGTTAGATTTGAATTTGGGAATGGGTGCATTCATCATCGTGATTGCAGGAAGTTGGGTGCTCAATTCTCTAAACCTGTATAGTGCAGTCCTGGGCATGAAAGCCACCTTCCCAAAATTTAAGACAGTCCTCTTAACCCTTACCTTGGGGATCATTGGTGTTGCGGCAGCTTTGATGAATATTCTGGATAGCTTTATCACCTTCCTGTTTTACCTATCCGTCATTTTTATTCCTGTCGCAGGGGTGCTGATTATCGACGCGCTCATGATTCGGCCAAAGGTCTACCGGATAGAAACTTTAGACCATAATCGGCGGTTTAATTGGAAAGGGTTTGCAGCGTGGGCCGTGGGAGCTGTCATTGCAGTTTTGGCTTCTGACGGCATCATACCGACCTTAACAAAAATTGCGGCGATAGACGCCGTCTTGCTCTCGGCCATTATCTACATTGCGCTTGCTTGGAATGAGCGTGAGAAGCAGAAAGTGTTTGCGCAATGAGAATAGGCATTGATGTTGGCGGAACGCATACAGATGCGGTTATCCTTGAAGGCGATACGGTCATCGCAGCGACGAAAGCCCTAACCTCCGCAGATGTTATCTCGGGCGTGACGGCGGCGCTCGATGAAGTTCTGAAACAATCCGCGGTGGCCTTAACATCAATCAAAACAATTATGATTGGGACGACACAATTTACCAATGCAATTGTCGAACGACGGGAGTTGTCCAAAATTGCGATTATTCGCATTGGCCTGCCATCCGGTCGCGGGATGCCGCCGATGGTGGATTGGCCGCAGGATATGGTCGACGCCATCGGCGCTGAAATTTACATGCTGCATGGCGGCTATCTTTATAACGGCTGGCCGATAACAGATATACGGGAGGATGAGGTCAAGGCTGCGGTTTCCGATATCCAACAAAAGGGAATCAAAAACATTGCAATTGCCTCTGCCTTCTCACCGATGAACAGCGCGCCCGAAACTCAGGTCGCAGAGAAAATTCGAGCGGCCATTCCTGATGCGCGGATAACTTTATCGCATAGCTTCGGACGGTTAGGCCTGATGGAGAGAGAGAACGCCGCGATCATGAACACGACACTCTTACCCTTTGCAGATAATGTGGTGAGCGCGTTTTTGGGAGCTTTGACTAAACGCGGGCTTACATGTCCGGCCTATATCAGCCAGAATGACGGGACTTTGATGAATGCTGATTTCGTGAGAGCCTATCCCGCTCTTACTTTCGCGTCCGGTCCCACAAATTCGCTGCGCGGGGCTCATAAACTCACCGGACTAGAGACTGCAATCGTCGTCGATATTGGCGGAACCACATCAGATATTGGCGTTATTCAAAATGGCTTTCCCCGCGAATCCAACGTTATTGTGAATATAGGCGGCATTCGCACAAATTTTCGCATGCCTGATATATTAGCGATTGGCCTGGGCGGAGGCAGCTTGGTGTCCGGCGATGGAACCAGTATTGGTCCGCAATCCGTGGGCCATAAACTTGTGACGGAAGGGCTCGTCTTTGGCGGCCAAACTCTCACAACAACTGATATTCTGGTGGCTAGCGGGCATGCGGATATTGGCGACAAATCACGCGTTGCACAGCTGAAATCTGATGTCGTGACCCAAGCCACAGCGACAATGCACGCCATGTTAAATGATAATATAGAGATGATGAAACCCGGCGGGAAAGACATGCCCGTCATTTTAGTCGGCGGCGGCGCTGTTTTAGTAACTGAGGGCTTGAAAGCAGCCTCGACCCTGCACCGCCCCGAAAATGCCGGGGTTGCGAATGCTATCGGCGCGGCCATTGCTCAAATCGGTGGGGAATCTGAACGGATGCTGTCTTACCGGCAAACACCCCGTGACGAAGCCATTGCCTCTGTGACGCGCGCGGCCACGCAGCGGGCGGTCAATGCCGGGGCGGATATCAAAACCATACGCGCTGTCGATATAGAGGAAACGCCAGTCCCATATATGGATGAAGGTGCGACGCGAGTTCGGGTCAAGGTCATCGGAGAACTGGCGCAATGAAACAGATTGATTTAACTCATCTTGATGATCTTGCTCTGGGCTCTGTCTTTCTCGCCACAGGCGGAGGCGGTGACCCACATGTGCCGCAACTTATTGCTGAACAAGCCATTAAAACCCACGGCGCCGTTTCGTTAATTACGCCTGACGCTTTAGATGATGAGGCCTTTGTTGTTCCAATCGGCAATGTCGGCGCACCCACGGTCAGTTTGGAACTCCTTCCTTCCGTTGATGAAGCTGCGCGAACGATTGACGCCTTCGAGGCACATGTTGGCCGGAAGGTCGACGCCGTCGCCTCATTCGAAATCGGCGGCGGGAACTCTCTCATCCCGCTTGTCGCAGCGGCGGGCAAAGGCATTCCGGTGATTGACGGGGACGGCATGGGCCGCGCCTTACCCGAAGCACAAATGATGTCTTATGCCATTGCGGGCGTCAAACCGACGCCGGCTTTGGCCCTAGACTATGCTGGCAATCAAGCCACATTTCACACAGATACCACGGAGGTGTACGAACGCCATATTCGTAGTTTCGCCATGGCCGCAGGCGGAATGATTACAACGGCAGAGCATGCGATGACGGGCGCAGAGTTGAAGCGCTCTGTTATTCCGGGAACCTTAAGTTTTTCAGTTAAATTAGGCCGCACGTTACGTGAAAATCGCGGGCAAGCAGGAACTCTGCTAAACCCTCTGCAGGCTATTTTTAACTCGTCTATCTACGGACAATGTAAACTCGTGTTCCAAGGCAAGGTCGTTGATAAAGCCACACGGATTGTTGGGGGATATGATGTTGGAGAAGCCATCATTCAACATTTCAACGGCGCGGGAGACCCCTTAAAAATCAGTATCAAAAATGAATATCTTCTCGCCACACTTGGCTCAAAAATTATAGCCAGCGTCCCGGATTTAATCGTCATCGTTGATTATGAAACAGGTGCACCCATTAACGCCGAACGGCTGCGCTTTGGACATAGAGTTGCCGTTTTCGCTGTAGGGTGTCCTGATTTTTACCGAACCCCTGAAGCTCTGAAGGTCGTCGCACCGCGCTGCTTTGGATTTGATATAGACTATGTTCCCTTGGAAGAGCTTTAAGACCCTAAACTGCCGAGTGCGGTTTGAAGCCCGTCTAATTTCGTTCCGTATTTTTTCCACCGACCGATAGATCCGGAGTAAAGCGGTTGCCGGACTTGCACAGAGCTCGCCGTTGAAACAGCCGCCGCGTTTTCATGAAACCGCAGACAGGCGTCTTCCCAATCTAAATCACAGAAACTTAGCAGCCGTCGGGTTTCAATCTCTTGATTTTGAACAATATCTTCATAGTGGACTTCCATGAACCGATTTGCCGGCAGAACCTCTCGCCAGTGCGCCATGAGATCATCAAACAAACCATAGAAATAAGCCGTGTCATCGAGATCAAACGTGTAATTATAATATGAAAATTGTGTCGAAAAAAGCTGCCGAAAATTCGACACGCAACTATCCATCGCACCGCGACGCAGCGCAATAATTTTCACTTTCGGGAAGGCAGACAACATCAACCCCGCATAGAAAAAATTCAACGGCATTTTGTCAACCATATGAGGCGCGCCCGCCGCTAATGAGGCGGTTTGCTTCAGATAATTTTCTGCGACATTTTTGAGCGTCACTCGGGTCGCGGCTTTCAGTGTCTCTGCATCCAAGACGAATGGGGTTGGCGTATTCGTCAGAATTTTAATTTGTTCGGCAAATGCATTTAACTCACCGGCAGATTTAACTTGGCTGTGAGAGGATAAAATTCGGTCAACGAGGGTTGTCCCTGTACGAGGCAAACCCACAACGAAAATTGGGACTGTATCTTGATGTCGCGGCACGGCGGTGTCCTGATTCAATGACGTGGCCTTGGCTGCGCTAAAAAGGGCCGAGGCGCTTTCGCGGTCAAATGGGAATTCTGCGCGTTTATCGGCCTTTGCTTTGAGGAGCCAGTCCAGACTGTCTTCAAACCGCCCCAAGTCTTCTAATGTTTTTGCAATGGCATGGCCAAAGTGGAGTTTGGCATCTGTAGACACATTGGCGCTTTCAAAAAGCCCGGTCAGAATATTTAGTTTTTGCGTCTGCGGTGTTTGTTTACGCAATGAGATGAGAGACGACCACGCGCGATGATGACCGGGATTAAGAGATAGTACGGTTCGGTATGCAATTTCAGCTTGCTCAAAATCTCCAAGGAATTGTTGAGACGCGGCCAGGTTGAAAAAGTAATTCGGCTCTTCGTGATTTATTTTAACCGCCTGTTTAAACTGCTCCACAGCCGCCGCATGAAACCCGCAACGACTGTAAATTACGCCGAGCATATCCCTCAAATGGGCATCCTCACCCATAATTTTAACGGCTTCATCCGCCTTTTCTCTTGCTTGATTTGACTGGCGAAGCGTTGAGAATGTCATTGCATGATAGGCCGGATAATAGGGTTCCGTCCGGTCAAAACTTTCGGCTTTCGCAAACAACTCCAAGGCCTTGCTAAAATTTTTATGATCAAAGGCAATCACCCCCAGCAAGAAATATGGGATGGGGTTTTTGACGTCAGTGTTTATTGCAGCAATACACTCTGTGTGAACGTCTTTATACTTGGCCTTCGCAAGACGGCGCAAACCATGATTGACAGTCAAATCACGCATATCGAAAGCCATAAGTGTTTATTGGGTGCTCATAAAGCGGTGATGTTGACTTATTCGTTGAATTTCAGACAAAATCAAATTTTGTGCAGCCAGCGGAAAATGACATTTTCTCGTGAACTCTGGTTGCTTTCGAAACCCTATTTTTCCTAGAGTAACTTACAGTGGACGCATCACGTTGCACTGAAATCAACTCAAGGGAAACTCATGTCTGTTCGAAAGACTCTTCGCCATACTCTAAAATTATCCGTCAGCCTGCTGGCCCTCCCATCGGGTTTAGCCGTAATGACCACTCCGGCGCATGCCCAATTGGTTGATGACGAGATTATTGTTACGGCCACACGCCGTTCAGAATCTGTCCAAGACATCCCGGTCAATATTGCCGCCATCGGGGGGGCACAGATTGAACAGCAAGGCTTTGGTGACCTGTCAGAACTTGCCGCTTTCGTCCCCGGTATAAACATCTCCGACCAAGGCGGCAGAGACGGGAACCGGATTGTCGTTCGCGGTTTGAATGCCGAACCCGTTCAAAACAGCTTTGGGCAGGAAAATGGCGGCGGTACGGTGGCTACCTATATCGGTGAAATTCCACTCTTTGTCGATTTGCGGTTAAATGACTTACAACGCGTAGAAGTTCTGCTTGGGCCACAAGGCACACTTTACGGAGCGGGTACACTTGGCGGCGCCATTCGCTACATTCCCAATAAACCAAATTTTGATGACGAGCTCTTTGAAGTTCGGGCAGACACTTACAGCTATAAATCCGGTAAAGGTTTAAGTTCGGACCTTGGTTTCACCTTCAACATTCCCGTCTCCGATAGCTTTGCCATTCGCGGATCTCTGGACAATCTCGCAGATCAAGGCTTTATCGATTATCCTTATGTTGTCGCTCAACCCGGTGTTTCAAATCCTGATCCGGCAGATTTCAGTAACCCCGGTGAAAATTTCCGCCCTGTTGAAGACGCCAACACGGAAGATATTTTCTCGGGTCGTATTGCGGCACGTTGGGCACCAACGGATGCGTTGGATGCAACACTTACATATTACTTCCAAAACGGCGAGTATGGCGGGCGAAACACTAGCTCCCTTCGTACCACAACCATCCCATCGGGTGAGTATGAATTCGGCGCACGCGTCATAGAGCCGAGTGAGCGCGATAGCAGCTTGCTTGCCCTTGAAGTGACGGCAGACCTTGGCTTCGCTGAACTCACCTCGGCTACCGGTCTCGGCAGGGTCGAAGAAAACGGCCAGCGTGACCAGACAGACCTTTTGATTTCTCTGGAATATTCTTACGAGCTTTTCCCAACCTTCACCGCCTTCACATTTGAAGATGAAGAGACGGACATTTTCAACCAAGAGCTGCGTCTCGTCTCCAAAGGCGACAGCCGTTTGAATTGGATTATCGGCGCGTTCTATAATGAAAACTCTTACAACGCGCTGTCGTCGGAATTCACGCCGGGCTATGTGGAAAGCTTCGGTCTGCCCTTACCAACATCTGGAGCGTTGGAATATTTTGAAGCCGATAGAACGCGACTGGAAGAGAAAGCTATCTTCGGCGAAATCGGTTATGACATTACCGATGCATGGGACATCACGGTTGGCGCCCGCGTCTATGATTATGATTTTGAAACGGCCAATTCGACGGACTTCCCTGTCGCAGACTACCTGTTTGGCGGCATAGACGGGTTCCAAGCTTATCCTCTATCCGACATTGAAGACCAACTGACACTGGAACTCAACCAATCAAAGAGCGGCGAGCTTTTCAAGGTCAATACATCTTACAAAGTCTCTGAAGATATCACAGCCTATGCGACTTTTAGCCAAGGCTTCCGCGTTGGTGCCAGCAATGGCGGCCAGGCCTGTACGGATACGGCCTTCCAAGACCCGAACCAGAATTTGTGTCTTTTTTCACCGGGACAACAATTCAGCGCGGATCCCGCGGATGTCGCAATTTTGGATGAACGGTCCTTCGAACCTGACACGACCAATAACTATGAATTGGGCATGAAAACCACATTATTAGATGGCGCGTTGCGCTTGAACGGCGCAGTTTTCTTCGTTGAGTGGGACTCGCCGCAGGTAAACACTGTTTCGATAAATGCGGGAACATCAATTACTGTTAACGCCGAAACGGCCACTTCAAAAGGTTTTGAATTGGATGGTAGCTGGAAGATCACCGACCAATTTAGAGTGCGAGGAAATGTGAGCTACACAGATGCTCAACTGACCGCGGATGTACCGGGCCTTATTCAAACCCTCACACCCCCCGGATTTGGCACCCGGGTTGAAGCCGGTCAAGACGGTGACCGTCTTCCGGGCTCCCCCGAAACGCAATTTTCCGTCTTTGGCGATTATGCCTTCCCGCTCGGGAATGGTGACAATGTCTTGCTCAACGCCGGCTATTCCTGGCAAAGCGATGTCCTGTCATTCACAGGCGGGCGTGCAGGTAGCTACACTTTGCCAAGCTATGGCCGCGCTAATATTGCACTCGGCTATAATGCCGATAATTGGTCTCTGACCGGATATGTCGATAATTTACTGAATGATTTTTCTGAAACCAGTGCATCAAACACACCTCTCAGCAATCAAACCGTTGCAGGAGCGAACGTTCGCCGTTTCAGAACAAATGTTCTGCCACCACGCTCAATAGGCGCGAGATTTAAGTATAGTTTTGAATAGAGTTTGAAACGCATTCAAATCTGACCTTCTGCGGGCAGCGGCGTCTAAAAGGCG
>CALFWV010000086.1 GCA_937927825.1 uncultured Caulobacterales bacterium
CTCCAGCTCATCGACCATGGTGCCGAGGATCATGGCTCCTGTTGCGCCGAGTGGGTGACCCATTGCAATTGCGCCGCCATTGACGTTGATGTTGCTGTGATCAATCTCAAGCGCCTGCATGAACCGCAGGACTACAGCCGCGAAGGCTTCGTTTAGCTCGTAAATATCAATATCATTGACGTCCATGCCCGCGCGTTTCAGCGCTTTCTGCGCGGCAAACTCCGGTCCTGTCAGCATGATTGTTGGCTCTGATCCGATAGAGGCCATAGAGCGGATGCGCGCGCGAGGTTTCAGGCCTAAACGCTCACCGGTTTCCTTGTTCCCGATAAGGATGGCAGCCGCGCCGTCCACGATACCGGAAGAGTTACCGGCATGATGACGATGTTCAATTTTTTCGACGCCGGGATATTTCTGGTTTGCAACATTATCAAAACCAAAGTTCTCGCCCATCATTTTAAAGGAAGGGTTCAGCGCGCCGAGCGACTGCATATTGGTGTCAGGACGGATTGTTTCGTCTTTGTCCAAGATCGTGAGGCCGAGGATGTCTTTCACAGGCACGATGGATTTTGCGAAACGGCCTTCTTTCCAGGCTTTGTCTGCACGTTTGTGGGACTCAACGGCATAGGCGTCGAGGTCATCACGGGAGAAACCGTATTTTGTGGCGATTAAATCAGCGGAAACACCTTGCGGGACGAAGTAATTCGCAATTGCCACAGCCGGGTCGGTCGCCATTGCGCCGCCGTCGCTGCCCATTGGGACGCGGGACATATGCTCGACACCGCCGCCAATCGCCATGTCACATTCGCCCGCCATCACTTTGGCCGCTGCGATGTTGGAGGCTTCGAGGCCCGACCCGCAGAAGCGGTTGACTTGAATGCCTGACGTTGTTTGAGCGTAGCCCGCTTGGAGAATTGCGGAACGCGTTATGACGGCGCCTTGTTCGCCAACGGGGGAGACGCAGCCAAAAACGATATCTTCGATTTCAGCGGAGTCGATGTTGTTTCGATCGCGAACGGCTTCCAAAACCTGCGCGGCCAAGCTGACCGGCGTGACTTCGTGTAAGCTACCGTCTGATTTGCCCTTACCGCGGGGTGTGCGCACCGCATCATAAATATAAGCTTCGGTCATTGTCTTTCCTCTTGCAAACGCTTCGATTGTTCTTGTTTTGAATACGGTTAAGTTGGGCAAGGGGAGGCAGGCCCAAACAGACTCGTTCTTCGACTTAGGGTGCAGTTAACGTTCACGTTAACGTAACGCAAGGGTCGATGGATGAATTATATGTGTTCGTATCTGTGGGGCAAAGCGCATCTGCCTTCAATTGGCCTCAGTTGGGAGCCTGTTTTGAATAATTTGAGGCGGGCGGATTTTATGCGTATAGGCGGCGGATGTTGAAAAAATTCATTCTGTCAATTGCGGCACTTTCTATCTCGGCGACGACGGCTCACGCTTGGGGGCCAAACGGGCACCGCGTGACGGGGAAGATTGCACAAGGGCATCTGACACCTGCTGCACAAGCGCAGGTCTCAGCGCTGCTTGGTGTCGAAAGCCTCGCAGAAGCTTCAACGTGGCCGGACTTCATGCGCTCCAACCCGAGTGACTATTGGCGCAAAGGTGCGTCGCCTTGGCATTATATCACCGTCCCGCCCGGTACGACTTACACCCAAGGCCCGCCGGAAGGAGATGCGGTTACAGCGCTGGCCATGTTCACAAAGAACATAACGGATGAGAGCCTACCAATCGCGCAGCGTCAGCTGGCTCTACGTTTTATTATCCATTTGATTGGTGACTTGCATCAACCGCTACATGTAGGAAATGGTAAAGATCGCGGCGGAAATTGGGTTGACGTCATGTTCAAGGACAAAGCCACCAACCTTCATACGCTCTGGGATGAAGATTTGATCGAGGACGAAAAGCTCTCTTATACGGAAAAATCCCGTTGGCTCGACCGACGCATTACGTCCAGCCAAAAAGCTATCTGGTCCGATACAAACCCGCAAACGTGGATCCGTGAGAGTATCGTGATGCGCACCAAAATTTATGAGGAATTAGGGCCGTATGATCGCGACACGCTTCCGAATCTCAGTTACGACTATGTCTATAAACATCGCGCTGATATTGATTTGCGTCTGCAGCAAAGCGGCATTCGAATTGCGGCCTATCTGAACAACGTATTTGCAGAATAGCTTACAACACAGCTTTCGCCATGCGAAAACTCACCATGCGCTGCTCGGCTTCATTCCAGAGCGCGAGTTTTACGCATTTCAGACTTTGTATAAACGTCAGTCGCCCCACGGATTTCAACTCCGGATGTGCCTTCAAAATACGGGGTAATTGGTAAAATGGAATGCGCGCGGACAAGTGGTGCACATGATGTACGCCAATATTTCCTGTCATCCACATCAACCATTTGGGCAAATCGTAAAAAGAGCTTCCTCGCAGGGCTGCATTTTCGCGGTCCCATTCACCGGTGCGGGACCAATGAGTTTCGTCAAATTGATGTTGAACATAAAACATCCAAACACCGATAGAGGCGGCAACTAAAACTGTAGGAATTTGAATCATGACGAAAATTTTCCACCCGACAGCCCAGATGAGTAAGCCGTAGATAATCGCCACGCCTAAATTGGTCAGTAAAGTGCTCGCCCAGGGTTTCACCCCGTTTTTCATCGCGCCAACAGGTAGGCGATTATGGAGGAAAAAGACATAGGCCGGTCCGATACCAAACATCACGACGGGATGGCGGTACATACGGTATTTCAAACGGTCCCATTTTGAGGCGGCCCTATATTCCTCCACGGTCATAGTCAGGATGTCATCGCCAATGCCCCGACGGTCCAGATTGCCGGATCCTGCATGGTGGAGCGCATGCCCGCGTTTCCAATGGTCATACGGCGTCAACGTCAGTATTCCGATAAACCGGCCAACCCAATCATTTACCTTGCGATTGCTGAACATTGATTGGTGTCCACAATCATGTTGAATGATGAAGAGGCGAACGAGCAATCCGCCCGCAGGAATAAAACCGAGGACGGCCCAGTAGTGACCCGCTTGCATCAGACCCCAAATCCCCGCCCAAAGCGCAAAAAATGGGCCCAATGTAATAAGAAGTTCAAAAACGGCACGGCCATTTTCTGCAGCACGGTAAGGTGCAAGACGCTGGAACCAGGTTCGGGCGGTAGAGGGCATATGTGTCCTGTCTGAAATCATCTAAAGCCAGTCTGAACCGTGCGGCGGTATGGCTTAAGAACAGGTGAAGAGCA
>CALFWV010000087.1 GCA_937927825.1 uncultured Caulobacterales bacterium
CACGCTGCAAGTCCTCATGCTCGGCTATATGAACGCGGAGTCAGTTGCGAAGACGCAAGAGACCGGCCATGTGACGTTCTACAGTCGCTCTCGTAAGACGCTGTGGACCAAGGGCGAAACGAGTGGGAATACGCTCGCGCTAGTGTACATGACCGTTGATTGCGATAATGATACAGTTTTGGTCAAAGCCAAACCGACAGGCCCGACTTGCCATACCGGCACCGTATCCTGCTTTGGCGATGAAGGCGCGGATGGCGTTGGGTTCCTCTCCTATCTCGAAACCCTAATTGAAGGCCGAAAAACGGCTGACCCTGAAAGTTCCTATACCGCGCAACTCTTGCAAGGCCCGCTACGCCGCGCTGCGCAAAAGGTCGGTGAAGAAGGCGTAGAAACCGCCCTCGCCGCTGTTGCTGAAACGGAAGATAAATTGGTGAGCGAAGCGGCAGATTTATTCTATCACACGCTGGTGCTGCTGGCGGCGAAGGATGTGAAGTTGGAGGCTGTGATTGCGGAACTTAAGGGGCGGCATCAATAGCTAGCCGTCACACCGACGCGACCCGTAGGGTCGCCCGGTGCCCACGCCGTGAAATTGGCACAAGATACTGACGTCGCATTATTCTGCAGAATTCACGGCATAGGCACCGGTAATCCGTCGGGTCGTATCAACATGACAAAACCTTCACACCTACCAGAAGCTAAGAACATCCAATACCCATGCGAACCGTTTTGGCCAGATCGCACCAACCACCGCGAACATGATGATTGAACCGAGAACAGCGTAAAATGCCAGATCCAAGGGAATAGCCCCAAATTTGACGGCTATGACAACGCCAATTATTCCAATCGCAATCCCTGCAAGTCCCCCGCCAAAGAAACCGGCAATACGGTTTACGGCTCTATCAAACGGGCTGTCACTCTTCACTTCGAAAGCATGCTTCTTGTCTGTCAATGTTGATTTTCCAAGGTTGATTGCCGCTCATATAAAGCGCAAAGTGAAGTGAGCCTGAGAGTATTTTACACTATTAAATAAGACTGAACCGTTAATCTTGTCACACCGACGCCGCGAAGCGGCCCGGTGCCCACGCCGTGAAGGTCCCGCAAAACACTATAATAAGAGATTTAGTCAAGTTTCAGGGTATGGGCACCGGGCAACGCTTTGCGTTGCGACGGTGTGACAATGTTGAAGAATTCAGTTAAAAAGGTAAAAAATTGCTCACCCACAAAAACCATTTCGGTCTTAAAAATCCGGTAAGTCCGAAGATCGCAGTTATGAAAAGTAGTGATGCAAAACCTACTTCATTGCTTAGCGAGGTTAAATTTATTAGGAGCGAGATGCTTAGAAGTCCAAAAGACAATCCAACTAACAAAGCCACGAAACAACCGATGAAGCGCTCCACCTAAAAAGCCTCAAAAGTCGCTTTAGACTCCGAACTCACCCATTTTCCATCCACCATGTGAATACCGCATTCCGTTTTATCGCTGTGACGCCAACGGCCCGCGCGCGGGTCTTCGCCTGCTGTGACCCGCGTTGTGCAGGGCTGGCAGCCGATGGAGAGATAACCCAAGGCTAATAAAGGATGCGGCGGAAGATTGTGTTGCCGCAAATATTGCGTGACATCTTTGGCCGTCCAATAGGCGAGCGGATTAACTTTGGCTTGCGCGCCGCCTTTTTCCAAAATCGGCATGTCGGCGCGTTGGGGGGTTTGATACCGCTTTCGCCCCGTAATGCGTGCGCCAAAGCCATGAATAACGCGGTCCAGCGGACGGACTTTTCGCAGGTCGCAACAAGCATCCGGTTCACGATCATGCAATGAGCCGTCAGGGTCTTCGGCCATCACCTCAGCTTGGTCCGGTGTGATATTGCGAAAATCTGTCAGGCCAAAACGTTCAACGAGTTCATCCCGATAAGCCAGCGTTTCGCGAAAATGCTTTCCCGTATCCAAAAATATCACGGGGACTGACTTATCAATCCGCGAAACCATGTGAAGCAGGACAGCCGAGTCGACGCCCATAGAGGTCGCCAAGACGATATCGCCTTGGTATTTTTTTATGGCTTTTCTAAGCGTCAACTCCGCCGAGTGGCCGAAAAAAGGGTCGGCCGCCTTTCGCTCATCAAGAGCAGTTAGGCGGGCGTCAAAGACCGAGGTCGCGGGGCCGTTTTTCACGGCGTATCCCCGCTGATAGGTTAAATCGAAGTCATCGAGGGCGGCGTTCCAATCCTCTATCGTATGGCGTTTCAGTGTTTCATCATCAATATGAACGGCGCTGAATCCGCATTGCAGGGCAAAGGCATATTGATCGGGAATGAGCGGACCATCTGCTATGATAAGCCCGTCATAGCCATATTTCGTGCGCAGCTGCCGCGCGAGAGAAAATCCGCGCCCATCCGTATAGGCGGGGAAATCAATCAAAATGGTTTCAACCCGTCCCAATGCCGGGGCGAGCGCGTCCAAATCCGCATCATTGGCGATGTGCAAAACATCTATCGTTTCATTGCCGTCCAATGCGGACAGGTCCGACGGGTCGGAAAATCGCGCGGCGTCATGGGCGCGTCCGTCCTGAATAAGCGTGTGGCTAGGCATAGAGCACCTCTTTGAACGGCGCCATGCCGATCCGATTATAAGTATCGAGGAAGCGTTCGCCCTCCTCCCGCTGGGCAAGATAAAGCTCGACGATGTTTTCGATTCCGTCGAGCAGTTCTTCTTGTGAGAAGCCCGGCCCGGTGACTTTGCCGACAGCTGCGTTTTCGGAAGAATCCCCGCCTAATTTAACTTGATAAAATTCAACACCAGCCTTTTCGAGGCCGAGAATACCAATATGGCCGACATGGTGATGTCCGCAAGCATTGATACAGCCGGAAATTTTTATCTGCATCTCGCCGATTGTGCGTTGGCGTTCCGGGTCGGCGAACCGTTCGGCAATCGCTTGGCTAATCGGGATAGAGCGCGCTGTGGCCAGCGCGCAGAAATCCATACCGGGGCAACAGATAATATCCGAGATGAGATTGATATTCGCTGTGGCGAGCCCGATTTTCTCCAGTTCTTTGTAAAGCGCGAAAAGGTCGGATTTTTTCACATGTGGCAGGACGAGGTTTTGCGTGTGCGTCGTGCGGAGTTCTCCGAAGGAATAGGTATCTGCCAGGTCTGCTGTGGCGCGCATTTGCTCAGCCGTGATATCACCGGGCGCAAGTTCTTTCGGTTTCAGCGACACATTTACAATAGCGTAGCCGTCCGCTTTATGCGCCGCCACATTGTTCTTTGCCCAGAGACGAAAGGCTTGATTGTCTTCGAGGGCCTTTGTGAAATCCGCTGGATTGTCCTCCAACGTTTCGAAATCGGGATTGGCGAAATAGGATTTAATCCGGTCACGCTCGGCATCGGAAACCGCAATATCACCTATATCAATCGTGGCATATTCGGCTTCGACTTGCTCTCGAAAGGCTTCAATTCCAGTCTCTTGAACCAAAATCTTGATACGCGCTTTGTACTTATTATCGCGGCGGCCATAGCGGTTATAAACGCGCAGAGCCGCTGTCAGATAGGCGAGTAACTCTGACTTCGGCAGATAGTCTCGCAAAGTCTGCCCAATGATGGGGGTCCGGCCCAACCCGCCGCCCACGATGATTTTATAACCGATTTCACCTGATGCATCTTTGACAACCTGAATGCCAATATCATGTGCCTTAATCAGAGCGCGGTCTTTCTCGGCGGCCGTGACGGCAATCTTGAACTTTCGCGGCAGAAAGCTAAATTCCGGATGGAGCGTTGACCACTGACGGATTAGCTCCGCCATGGGGCGCGGGTCTTCGATTTCTTCTGCTGTCGCCCCGGCATATGGGTCACACGTCACATTGCGGATGCAATTTCCTGACGTTTGAATCGCGTGCATTTGAACACTTGCGAGGTCGTCCAACATATCAGGCACGTCGGGCAGTTTCGGCCAATTATACTGCATGTTCTGACGCGTCGTGACATGCCCATAGCCCCGATCATATTTCTCAGCCAGATGCGCGAGCATCCGGAATTGTTCACTGCTCAGCGTCCCATAAGGAATAGCAACGCGCAGCATATAAGCGTGGAGTTGCAAATAAAGGCCGTTCATCAGGCGCAGCGGACGAAACTCATTCTCGCTGAGACGGCCCGCGAGGCGGCGTTCCACCTGCCCACGAAACTGCTTTGTGCGTTCCGCGACAAACTGCGCGTCAAATTCATCATAGCGATACATTATTTCGCCTCCAGCAAATCGGCGGTGTCATAGGATGGGCCGTTGACGCGAAATTTCTCGCGGTATCGTGCGGGCAATCCCGTGTCAGGTTCCACATCAATAAAGTAAGTGCCCACGACCAGGTTTTTGGCTTCATCGGTCTCTGCTTTCAACTGCATGCGGTCGATGAGGTCTTGATCTTCGGTACGGAGCGCGTTTGCGTAATCGCGTGACCAGTCCAGATTTTCATCCAGCCAGACACTAAACCCGTCGCGCAATTCATTTGCGGTCATGGCCTGCGGGCCTTTGCCCTTATGTTTTAGAGTACTCATATCGCGGCTCTTATTTCAGTCTCTGTGCGGCGTTCCGCATATCCAATTAACAGGATAGCGGGGCCTTTTATGCCTGCCGCAGCTATATCGTCGGGCAGGTTTTGTAGAGTGGTATAGGTGATTATCTGGTTTGGACGGGAGGCATTCTCGACCACGGTGACGGGGCGGTCGCTTTCCGCGCCGTGAAGCATTAGCCGGCCTTGGATAAAGCGCGCCGCACCTACGCCCATATAGACGGCAGCCCGGCCACCGGGTCTGGCGAGTGACGTCCAATCTTGCTCTGCAAAACCCTTCGCATCATGCCCCGTCAGCAAGGAAATGGCTTTATTCGTACCACGCGTTGTGAGCGACGCATTGATAGCGGCGGCGGCGGCGGCGGCAGATGTGATTCCCGGAATGATTTGAACGGGGATATTATGAGATTGCAGCGCGTCAATCTCTTCATCCGCGCGGCCGAAGATGAGCGGGTCTCCGGATTTCAACCGCACGACAGCCAGGCCTTCCAAAGCTTTTTCAATCAGAATGTCATTTATGGCGGTCTGCCCGATAGACGGCTCGCCGGGGGTTTTGCCGACATAAATATATTCCGCTTCGCGGCGACCCAATTCCATGACGCCGTCGCTGACGAGGCGGTCATACACAATGACATCAGCGGCGTGCAGCGCACGGCGCGCTGCGGTTGTCAGCATATCGGGATCACCCGGACCTGCACCCACGAGTAGAACTTTGCCCGCTTGCCTATCACCGCCGGCTAATTCAGCCTGAACCTGGGCGTCTAATTCCTCAGGCGAGACGCGGAGCTGCGCCGTCAAATCCTTGCCGCCCAAAATACTCGCCCAGAACCGTTGACGGTCAGCCAGATCAGGCATGAGCGCCTTCACTTTAGCTCGTAACGCATTTGTTTTTAACGCGAATCTTCCGGTTTCCGGCGGCAGGCGTGTTTCAAGATCGGCTTTCAATGCGCGGGCCAAGGCAGGACTTGTTCCTGCTGTGCCAATGGAAACCGTCACAGGCGCGCGATCAACCAAAGCCGGCGTAATAAAACGACAGGCGTCTTTAAAATCCGCCGCATTGGCCGGAATTTGCCGCGCGGCAGCCATATCCGCAATTTCGCCATTATAGGCGTCATCTTCTGTCGCCGCATAGACAAGCGAAACGTCGTCCAGATCCGCCGCGTCAAATCCGCGTGCGATGTGTTTCAATTTTCCCTGTTTCGCCCAACGGATAATCTCCGGACTGATGTCCTCGGCGATGACCCGCAGTTCAGCTTCTGTTTTCAGCAAGGTCCGCAGTTTAGCTTCTGCCGCCGGGCCGCCGCCAACGATCAGGATAGACGCGCCGCGTGTGTCAAAATGTATGGGCAAATACTGCATGGTTAGTCCGATATATGTGTTCACTTGATTGAACAGTCGCGTTCTATATATAGAACAGTGAGACGTAAATCCACATCTACACGAAAATTTTATGGCCCGACAAAAACGTGAACCCTGTCCTGAAACGGAAGCTTTATCCGAAAAACTGGGTCAAACCATCCTGCGTCTCCGCACAGCAGATAAGATGTCGCTTGGGGATTTATCGAGCGTGTCCGGTGTTGCCAAGTCCATGATTTCACAAATCGAGAAGAATGAAACCAACCCAACCTTGGCGACCTTATCCCGTTTATCCCAAGCCCTTGGGACCAGTGTGGAGGCAATGGTTTCCGACACACCAAATGTGACCGCCTTGGTTCAACACTCTCGCATCCAAGACACACCCTTGCTGATGTCAGAAGATGGATTATGCGAGCTGCGTATTATCGGGTCGCTGGACACGATAGAGTTTGTGCAATGGTATGATTTCAAGGCCAAAAGCGGAGGCGTTCTGGAAAGTTCCCCTCACCCCCAAGGCTCTATTGAAAACCTAACGATACTTTCGGGACAGTTGGACGTAACCATTGAAGGCGAGACATGGACGGCTTCGGAGGGAGAAACCTTACGCTACCGTGCAGACAGACCGCATAAAATAACGAATACGGCCACAAGGGCTGCCCATGCAACGATGGTAAATATCCTCGCCCACACCGTCAGGTCGCGGTAAAACCTTGCGCAAATCCTCTCCTACGCTATGTGAGCGCGCATGAAATACCACTCGCACATCGACACAACTGTAACCGCATCATTTGGGGATGCCCTCCTTGCCAGCCTTGCGCCGGATGGCGGGTTGTGGATGCCGGATAAAATTCCGTTTTTCAGTCCGGATGAAACAGCCCGATTGGGGGCCATGTCATTTGCGGATTGCGCGTCAGAATTGGCACAACACTTCACCGATGATCGATTCTCTGCATCAGATCTCAAAGACTTGTGCCGCGATGCTTATAATTTTGACGTTCCAATGGTGACGCTGACGGGGGAAAATCTTCACCCCGCACTCGCGCCGGACGCCGAGGATTTTGTCCTGGAGCTTTTCCATGGCCCGACACTGGCGTTCAAAGACTTTGCCGCGAGGTTTATGGGCCGCGCGGCCAGTCATCTCATGGGACGCACCAAACAACGACGCACGATTTTGGTAGCGACATCCGGCGATACGGGCGGTGCAATTGGCGATGCGTTTTTAGATCAAGACGGTATCCAAGTCTTTATCCTCTTTCCCAAAGGCGGCGTGAGTAAGGTTCAGGAACAACAACTCACAACGATGGGCACACGCCATTCGAATGTGAAGGCGATTTCTGTAGAAGGCACTTTTGACGATTGCCAACAGCTTGTGAAAGCCGCCTTCGGAAATTCGGAGCTGACAAAAAAACACAATCTCATGAGTGCGAATTCGATAAATGTTGGACGCGTCATACCGCAAAGCTTTTATTACTTTTGGACCTCACTGCAGGCCAAAGGGGCCTATCCACAACGGCCTTTGGTTTATTCTATCCCATCCGGAAATTTGGGAAATTTAACGGGCGGATTAATAGCAAAGAAAATGGGTGCGCCGATTGAACGCTTCGTAATCGGAAATAATGTGAATGATCCTTTTGTCGATTATCTCTCAACCGCCGTTTATGAACCGCGCCCGAGCGTCCCAACGCTGTCCAACGCAATGGATATTGGGCGACCCAATAACTTCCCGCGCATTTTGTCTCTATTTAACAATGATTACGCTGAAATTATAAATGTATGTTGGGGGGCGTCCTTCTCTGATGCGGAAACGGAACGCCATATCCGCCGCATTCATACCGAAACGGGTTATATCATGTGTCCGCACACAGCCGTTGGCCATTTGGCGATGGAAAAATTCGCCGAGGACATTTCGGACTCTTTTACGCGAATTACCGTGGGTACGGCCCACCCCGCAAAATTTGCGGATAGTGTTGAACGTATTCTTCACACAGATATTCCTTTGCCGGGGCCTCTCGCAAAGGCGATGAAGAAAACAAAGCGTATGCATGTCATGGGACCAACACTGGCTGATCTGTCAGATTATCTGGCGATGCACGCCTGATGCAGCTCTCTCGTGCCGAATTTGAGCGGCGCTATGCCGAAGGTCATCTACGGATTGCCCTCATCGGTATGTCGAACATTGGGAAAAGTTACACAGGTTTGCGCTTGGCGACAGCATTCGACTTTGAGCTTATCGAGGTCGACAAGCTTATTCGCGAGACACTGGGGCATGACGATATGGAAGCCTTTGCCGCGTGGCAGGGGCAACCTTATTCGGAGGGATATGAAGCGCGCGAAGCCGAATCGAGAGCGCTGGAGAGTGCGGCAACACAACGCGCTCTCAATTGGGAAAGCGGCAACGCGATTTTGGACACAACAGGCAGCGTCATTTATACCGAACATTCAGTTCAAAAAACGCTGGTAAGAGATTGGTTTGTTATACATATTTCTGCATCTGATGACGCCGTTGAACGGTTAAAACTGCAATATTTCAAACAGCCAAAGCCGCTAATGTGGAACGGCCACTACACACGGCAGCCGGGTCAAAAACCGGATAATGCGATTTTAGAATGCTATCCAAAGCTTTTGGCGTCTCGCGCCGCCGACTATGCTGCCCTCGCAGATGGAACGATTTCATCGGATGTTATCTTGGACCCGGCCCTCACTATTGAAGAAATTTTCGAAGCCCTAAAGCCAGCCGTTTAACAAGCGTTCTTTCGCCAAATCAGCCAGCAGATCCAAATGCGATTTGTCCGCGTTTAAACAGGGGATCGCCGTGAAATGGGTGCCGCCATGTTCTTCAAAACTCTCTTTGGCTTCAATCGCAATTTCTTCCAAAGTTTCCAAACAATCCGATGAGAAACCCGGCATCATAACCGCGACCTTCTTCACCCCTGTTGCCGGCAATGCTTCCAAGGTTTTGTCGGTATAGGGTTGCAGCCAAGCCTTTGGGCCAAATCGCGATTGGAACGTTGCGTAAAGCTCAGCTTCGGTCTTGCCCATGTGCTGGCGTAACAACTCTGTCGTTTCCAAACACTCGCCCTGATAAGGGTCGCCCTTGTCAACATAGCTTTGCGGAAGGCCGTGATATGAGGCGATAATAACGTCGGGTGTCCAGTCGAGGGTGGAAAGATGACTATTCACACTGCCTGCCAAGGCGGCGATAAACCGAGGGTCATCATAGTAGTGGCGTAAAAAGCGAAGCTCGGGCACATCCATCCGTTTCTCCAGTGCCATCGCGACGCCGTCATAGACAGAAGCCGTCGTTGCCCCGGCGAATTGCGGGTAGAGCGGTAAAACGGCAATATGCGTGCAGCCCTTCGAGGTTAAGGCATCAAGCCCCGCCGCAATTGAAGGGTTGCCATAGCGCATCGCAATTTCGACATGCACGCCGTCACCGAGCCGCGTTTGAACACCGGCAGCTTGCGCCCTCGTAATACGAATGAGAGGCGCCTCTTCCCCTGGAAACTCTTCCGGTTCATGCCACACGGATTGATACACAGCTGCGGATTTTTTTGGTCGGGTCCGCAGGATAATTCCGTGCAAAACCGGGCACCAAATCCATCTCGACGTGTCAATCACGCGGTAGTCATGTAGAAATTCTGCGAGATATTTTCGCGTATCTTTTGTCGTTGGCGAATCGGGCGATCCGAGGTTGACGAGCAGCAAGCCGGGTTTCGACATGAATAATGTGTCCTTTGGGTGTCACCCCGCGAATAAAATGCGGGATTTCAGTGTTCTAAAGCCATACGGCGCAGGTGAGGTGTTGAACCTTCCCTGCCCTGTGTTTACGACGGAGGAAAGCGGAAAGGATTGCCGCAACAAATGAGTTTGACTCAAACCAGAGCAGTCCTTCAAACCAGGCGAGGACAACATCATGGCGAAAACGAAACTTCTTGGCGCATCGGCTCTGACAACTCTGGCACTTCTACTGGTCTCCTGCACCGGTGCTCAGGAAACGGAAGTCGTCAAACCTGCGACACCCGATGCCAGTGCCGTTGAAGTTTTGGTGGCAGAATCGGCGACCCGCCCGGGCTCGGAACTCATGGCGGCCTCACAGAGCGGTGCAGTTCCAACCGTCCAGGAAGCAAAGGAATTTTTGGAAGCCGCCGAAAAAGAGTTGTCAGAATTTTCCGCCTATGCCGCGAAAGTTTATTGGGTGAAGGCAAATTTCATCACGGAAGATACGGCAGCACTGGAAGCCCGCGTCGGTGAGGAAAGTGCAAAAATGTCAACGCGCATGTCTAATCAGGCCAAGCGTTTCAAAGACCTCCCCCTCCCTGCCGATATGAAACGGAAAATTGACGTTATGCTGCGCGGATCCAATTTCCCGGCTCCCGATGACCCTGCCGCCGCGAAAAAGCTCGCGAAAATTATGACAGACCTTGATGGCGCATATGGCAAAGGCAAATTCAAAATTGACGTCAATGACAAGCGCATTATTGCGATTTTAGATTCCGACGAAGATGGAACCTTGGATCAAGAAGCCCCCAATGGGACAATCCATTTGGGCCAAGCTTCTGACATCATCGCAAAATCGGATGACCCCGACTTGCTCCAAGCGACGTGGGAAGGCTGGCGCACCATTTCGAAGCCGATGAAAAGTGATTATGCAGATATGGTCAAAATCATCAACAAGGGGTCGGCTGAACTCGGCTTTAAAGATGCGGGCGATCTGTGGCGCGCGGGTTATGACATGGATGCAGAAGATTTTTCTAAAGAGGCAGATCGTCTTTGGGGGCAAGTGAAGCCGCTTTATGACGAGTTGCATTGTTATGTCCGTGCGGAACTTAATGAGAAATATGGCGATGAGGTTGTGCCGCTGGACGCGCCTATCCGTGCGGATTTGCTCGGAAATATGTGGGGCCAAAGTTGGGGCAATATTTATGACGATGTCGCGCCGGAAGGTGGCGGAAAAAGCGTGGATGTAACGAAGCTCTTGGTCGAGGCCGATTACGACGCCAAAAAAATGGTTGAAATGGCGGAGCAGTTTTTCACTTCAATGGGTTTTGAAGAATTGCCGGACACATTCTGGGAGCGGTCAC
>CALFWV010000088.1 GCA_937927825.1 uncultured Caulobacterales bacterium
TCAAAGAGATTGCGAGTGTTGTTCTGCCTAATGCTGAGAAGTTTGGCCGCCAGATAAGCCGTGAGAGCGATATGTTTGCGAATAGGGCGCGTATATCAGGCGGCTCTCAAACGGCTGACAATCTAGCTGATACGTCTTTAATGAGCATTGTGCCCGCGCTAATGAAAGGAAACTTTCAAGCGGCGTTAGGAACAACATTCGCTCAGGCTAAAAACAAGCTCTCAGGCCTTGATGATGCCACGCGCACCGAAATTGCCAGAATGCTCATAAGCCGCTCAGATGATCGATTTGTGGCTGAGGCGGCGCGTAAGCTTGCCCGAGATCAAAAGCTTAATAAGGGGCAAGTGCAGCTGATTTACGGGGCGATTGTGATGGGTGCGGTTGAGACTGAGTAAATCTCTCTTAAGGGGTCTCGGGTTTTACGTGTGGTGCTATCTTATAAATATGTTCGTCAATCATGGGTAAAAACAGACGGGCGGCCGTATTTGGATTTGCATCCATCAATCGTTGCATTTCATCCACCGCCATTTTTGTTAAAGTTGCATCCTTTTTGAAGTACGTACTTTTGGAAGCCCATGCAGCAATTACAGGGTCTATTGGTTGCTGTGTTTGTGGTGAATTTGGTCCACAAGGTCGAGATGCTATTTCTCGTGAGGCTAAAGTGAAACTCCAGTTTACCAGCCTCACCCCGACTATCCTTCATTCTGGAACGTAATCCCAGTTTCCACAAGGGCGTTAAAGATGGCGTAGTGGATCATCGAAAACCACACAGCTCTCAAAATTCTATCAAAATTGTGCGACAACAGGCTGGGTTTACAGTGGGTTCGCACAAAAAAAACCCAGCTCAAAGCGTGATTTCCTACGCCTAGGCCATCGCTCCCCTGATATCTTTCAAGGCAAACTCCATTAGATCATGCGCCGCGTGGATAGCGCCAGAAACTGATTTATCGCCAAGGCTTTCATCTAGGGCCAGTACCAATAAGGCTGATTTAGCATTTTCGAGTTTAAAGACGTTTTGATCCAGCCGGTCATTGAATGCTTGAGCTTTTGTGGTTGTTTTCGTTTGCATGATATTCTCCATTGTTGATGATGGAGTGATACCAGCCAGAACAATACATAGCTTGTGTTTAATTGTGCTATGTTGTTTCAAAAACAGGGTGACCAATGCCAGTAGTTTTACTTGGTGATGGATAGCATTGTGATAGGCTGGATATAGCGCAACTCGGTGCGCTGCTTATGAAATCAGGCTAAAACAGCAATTCACAAAGCTAGTGATTAGGACAAATATTAGGACTAATATATTTTTTCTATAAAATACTCAATAAATTCAATATTTTAACTGAATGATATGGCGCACCGGGGAGGATTCGAACCCCCGACCCCTTGATTCGTAGTCAAGTACTCTATCCAGCTGAGCTACCGGTGCGTAGAGTGCGGACGTATCCGCGGTAATGTCGCAATCCCTTGCGAGCGCGCCTTAAAGCGGAAAACCCTGTTGTCCGCAAGGTCTTTTTGCGGTCATTTCAACGCTTTCGCATAGTATCTCACCGACTTTCCCGTATGGGGATGATTGAAGTCGCCCAAAGCGTGAAACCTTTGACGCAAGTGAAAGTCATGAGATCCGGGATTAGCCGGCAGTAAATTCACTTCACACGTCAAACTGTCATAGCCGTTTGCCCGCCCGAATGCGGCTAGGTCGCTATAAAGCACTCCCGCATAGCCCTGCCCTTGCGCTGGCGCGCTGACAATCACGCGGTCGATATAGATAAAATTTTCATGTCTGGATTTGAGCCACGTTAAATTCGTGTGGTCCACCATTTCAGTCTCTGACGCAATCGCCAAAAGAACCGCCTTACCTCCGCCAATTTGTCGCGCGTAAATACAGGAGGTCATTAATGCTTCCAAGCCCGCCTCATCCAAGGGGGAAAGCCAATGCACGAAGGCGGCATTCATTTTCAAAATTTTGTCAAAATGCTCTGGTTTGATGTCTTCTATCATGCGGCATTTATCCTCGATTTCACGACTCCCCGCGTCAAGGCCCGCGCAACGGCCCGTGCGGCGGCTGTTCCCAGATCCGCTAAATCAACAGGGCTTTCGCAAGCGGCCTCCCCGAGGCTTAAGGCAAAGAGGGTGTCGCCATCCAATGGCGTGTGTGCAGGTTGCACAGCCATCGAAATGCCGTCTTGCGCCATGATAGCAAGCCGCTTCAGCTGTGACTGAGTGAGCTTTGCATCCGTCATGATCGCCCCAATCACCGTGGATTGCCCGGCTGTTTTCAGAACCTCCAATTTCGTGTCAGTCGGCTGAGTCCAAGTGTAATTTGGCGGCGGAGACTTGCGGCCAAATTCACCGCTCCTTTCATATATCCAAGCATAGGGACAGTCTGTGCCCGGCAAAAATGGAGAGCCGACGGGATTTGCCGCAATAATAGCCTGAACTTGTCTGCCGCCCGAGACCTCTGTCGCCACGCCGAAACCCCCGGGATATAGACCCGCCGTCGCGCCGTGCCCAGCCCCGATTGCGCCTTCCGCGGTTTCGTTGCTGGCCGTCTCGCAGGCCTGAAACGCGAGCGCCGCGTATGGAGGCTCCAGCCCCCAATTCTTATCCCCTCCATTCGCATTATCAAATAAGATTGCAGAGGGGACAATCGGACTGACCGGGACGGGCGCGGGTCCGGGCGCAAACCCAATCCGCTGCGCGCCCAGCCAGCGCGTGACGGAATCTGCCGCCGCCAGACCGTAAACAGATCCGCCCGCCAATACGATGGCATGAACCCGGTCAATTAAACCACCGTCTTGCAACGCAGAAATTTCCCGTGTTCCCGGTCCCCCGCCGCGTACATCCACGGCGGCCGTGGCCGGTACGTCCGGTAAAATAACGGTCACTCCGGTTTTGACGTCTGCATGATGGGCTTGGCCGATCCGGTAACCTGACAATAGTTTTATCATAGCAAAGATGTAGGCCGCGGCGGACGAAGGGGGAAGTCTTTTCGGTAATCAGCCTAGACTCGCAATGCGCTCAAAGCCTCCCCACCGCCATTAATGATTAATTAATCTAGGCCACTGAAAAAATGTCCGTTTTTTTGAAAAAGATTCGGAACAGAGTCCCGTCCCAACCCGTTAAGAGACCATGGCTAGGTTATCTGACAGTTCAGAACAGAAACCCCGTGCTCTCATCGTAGAGGACGATCCCTTTGTCCTGCTCGATATGGAAGACATGCTCGGTGCGGCCGGGGTCGAGGTCACGGGCTTAGCGGTCTCCAAATCGGCGGCTCTGGCGCTCATTGACAAAGACGAGTTTGATATCGTCACGCTCGACTACAATCTCGCGGGTGAGACCTCCGAGGAAATTGCGGTTATGTTGAAAGAAAAAAATATTCCTTTCATCTTGGTGTCCGGCAAAACTGACTTAGTCAGAAATGACCCTGCTTTTCGAAACCATCCGGCCTTGGAAAAACCTGTGTCCGAGCGGGTTCTGGCCGACGCCATTCAGAGACTGGCTTTTGGTTAAGCGCTGAAATCCGAGATTGAACTTACCTTTTTGTTCATGATATGTTCTGTCATGGCAAAAACGCTTATCGACAAGTTGGCCGTCCTTGCAAACGCCGCAAAATATGACGCCTCATGTGCCTCCTCGTCCACGACGCGGAAAAACAGTCTTGCGTCCGGCGGCGTTGGCTCGACGGAGGGCATGGGGATATGCCACTCCTATGCGCCGGATGGACGCTGTATCAGCCTTCTGAAAATTCTGCTTACGAATTTTTGTATTTACGATTGCCGCTATTGCGTAAACCGCGTCAGCTCTAATGTAGAGCGGGCGCGCCTCTCCGTGGACGAAGTCGTCAAACTCACCCTCGATTTCTACAAACGCAATTATATTGAAGGTCTATTTCTCTCCTCCGGCATTATCCAAAGTTCCGATTACACTATGGAGCAAATGGTCGAGGTCGCCCGGCGGCTGCGTCAGGAACATAAATTTCGGGGTTATATCCACCTCAAGACGATTCCCGAAGCCGACCCTCTGCTCATCAAAAAAGCGGGACTTTTGGCGGATCGTTTATCCATTAATATAGAGCTACCCACTGACGCCGCCTTACAAAATTATGCGCCGGAGAAATCAACAACGACGATTAAAACGGCCATGGCGGGTGTGCGGCAAGGCATTGAGGATCACCGCCCGGACAGAAAAGAACGGTCACGCCATCGGCCTCCAAAATTTTCACCCTCCGGACAATCCACGCAAATGATTGTTGGCGCGGATGCCAGCACGGACGCAGAGATTATGACGTCCTCCACCACATTATACTCCAGCTATAAGTTGAAACGTGTTTATTATTCCGCCTTCTCACCCATTCAGGACGCATCCAAAGACCTGCCTTTGGTCAAGCCGCCCCTAATGCGTGAACATCGCCTGTATCAAGCGGATTGGCTGTTACGGTTTTATGGATTCCAGACCGAAGAAATATTTGCCGGACGACAGGATGATATGCTCGACTTGAACATTGACCCCAAACTCAGTTGGGCGCTGGCCCACCGCGAAGGATTTCCGGTGAACGTCAATGTCGCGACCAAAGACCAACTTATCCGCGTTCCGGGATTAGGTTTAAAATCTGTCGATCGAATTTTGCGCGCACGACGACAAACCCGGCTGCGCTTGGCGGATATTAAAACCATCGCCCGCTCGGTAAAAATTTGCCGCGCTTTCATCGAAACCTCCGATTGGACGCCCGGCAGTTTGCTGGACAGTGCAGCCTTGCGCGCGGCCTTTGCACCGGAGCCTAAACAACTCTCCTTGTTATGAATCAGATTACGCTTTCGCATGAGACGGATGTCGATCTCTGGCGAGCCGCTGTCCGGCCACTGCTCGCGCGGCGCTTGCCACCCGAAAGTTTAAGCTGGCGCGTGGGTCAAGAAGCCCCGGACTTATTCTCCGATATGGCGGAGCCGCCCCGCGGCAAAACCCGCCTCGCCGTCACTCATCCGATTCGCATCACGAAACAGCAAATGGCGCTTTGCGAACGCGTGCTCTGCCATACTGACCCCGCGCGGTTTCACCATCTCTACAGCGTTTTACAGCGTTTGCAGATGGACCCCCATGCGCTGGATGACCCGGGCTTCCACAGCGGCAAATGGGTGCGCGCGGCTGACCAATCCATACGCCGCGACCGCCATAAAATGCATGCCTTTGTGCGGTTCAAAAAAGTTGGAGATCGGCCTTCGTCAGAAGGGGCGAGAGAGGTTTTTGCCGCATGGTTTGAACCCGATTACCGCATTGTCGAATTGACAGCCGCCTTTTTCGCACGGCGGTTCACCGGCATGGATTGGTCCATTTTGACTCCCTATGGATGCTCGCATTGGAATGGTGAGATTCTGTCTTTTTCTCCCGGCGTTGACAAAACTCACGCTCCGGATGCCGACGTCTTGGAGTCGGCATGGACCACCTATTACAGCTCTATTTTCAATCCTTCCCGGGTAAAAATCAGCGCGATGATGTCAGAAATGCCAAAAAAATATTGGAAAAACCTACCGGAGGCTTCTGTCATTCCGCACCTCATCCAAGAGGCTGAACATCAAAAATCGGGTTTCATGAGTGCACCCGAAACCGCGCCTCACAAACTTGCCCGGAAAATTACCCCCGATGTCTATGCCCTGCGCGCAACACCGAAGCACATCACGTCTTGGGACGAAGCGAAACAAGCGGCAGAGCGCTGTACGAGTTGCGCTTTGCACCAATGCGCAACGCAAACCGTTTTCGGCGAAGGCCCGTTAAATGCAGATTTAATGTTGGTCGGCGAACAACCGGGTGACCGGGAAGATTTGACCGGGCGGGTTTTCACAGGCCCTGCAGGAGAGCTGTTGGACAAGGCCCTGATTGCGGCCGGGTTGGATCGCAGAAATTTATATATCACCAATGCGGTGAAACATTTTAATTTCGCGCCACGGGGCAAGATCCGTCTTCACCGCACCCCAACGGTGGATGAGATCAAAAGCTGCAAATATTGGCTTGACCTAGAGCGGAAATTCATACGACCCCGTGTCATTTTGGCTCTTGGTAAAACGGCCCTACGGTCTTTGACCGGGTATTCGGCTGCGTTGAATTCTGTTCGCGGGCAAAAAATATCTGGGCTGAATGGGGACATCATCCTCGCCACCTATCACCCAAGCTATCTGTTACGCCTGCCCCACGGGCAAGCGCGCGCGGAGGCCTGTCGAAAATTCACGGCTGACTTAAGCCAGGCGCAATCCCTTGCAGACGCCCCTCAGATGATGAAATAAGGATAAGGAAAATAACGTCGGGAGAGACTAAATATGTTGCAGACACCTTGGCTCAAAACATATGAGAAATTAGGCATTGAGGCCGTGACGCCCGCCGATTTGACCCTCGCGGATTATTTGGAAGATCACGCGCAAAAGCGTCCTGACTCCCCTGCCCTGTATTATTTTAGCCGGAGTTGGACCTACGCCCAATTCAATGCGGAAGCCAATAAGTTAGCCAACGCACTGGCGGCGTTAGGGGTTGGGCGCGGCGATGTTGTCGGCTTTCATATGCCCAATATCCCGCAATATTATGTTGGGTTGGCTGCGGTTTCCAAATTGGGAGCCATCGGCTCCGGCGTCTCGCCGTTACTGGCACCGCCCGAACTTGCGCATCAGGTCGGAGATGCAAAAATTAAAGTTCTGATGAGTTTTAAAGCCTTGGGCCCGGTCATTACGGCCATGTCGGCCCCGGCCTGTTTAGAGACCGTCTTAATTTGCGGCGCACGCGACACATTAGACGCACCGCACGTCGAGTTGCCAAGTCTATCCGAGATAAAGACGCTGAGCTATAATTCCGTTATGGTCGAGGCAGCTCCGGATTTTCAAACTGTGAAAGTCGACCCTGCCGACACATTTATGATTCAATACACGGGCGGTACAACCGGGAAACCCAAAGGCGCGATGCTCTCGCACCGCACATTGCTACACAATCCCGTTCAAGTGCTCGCGCTCGCCCCCGAGGTGCAGCTCGGCGACGAAACATTTGTTACAGCGTTCCCGCTGTTTCACATTGCGGGTCTTTGCTTTGGCCTCATGGCCGTGATGACGGGCGGCTCATATACCTGTCTTCCCGACCCGCGCGATACAGATGGCATTTGCGATGTATTGAAAGCGCGGCCCGTCACCCGTTTTGCCGCGGTCCCTGCGCTTTATGATATGTTGGTCGCCAATCCCAAATTTGCCGAGAGTGATTTTTCTCGGATTCTCATGGCGTGTTCCGGCGCCGCGCCGATGACGAAAACAACACAGGAAGCCGTGACAAACTTAATCGGCAAACCCGTCATGTCAGATATTTTCGGCATGACCGAGACCGGTCCATGTCATACATCAAACCCGGTAAGCGCGCCCAAAGCGGGCTCTGTCGGACTGCCTTGCGCGGGCGCAAAAATCCGGATTCGCGATGTCGAGACCGGAGAAAAGGATATGCCGCTTGGCGAGATCGGTGAAATTTGTTCGGCAGGTCCACAAGTGATGAAGGGCTATTTGGGTCTGCCGGAGGAGAGCGCTCGGGCTTTACGCGAAATTGATGGCGAGCGCTGGATGTTCACGGGTGATGTCGGGTATATGGATGAAGAAGGATATGTTTTTCTGTGTGACCGCGCCAAAGACATGCTGGTTGTCGGGGGCTTTAAAGTCTTTTCCGTCGAGGTCGAAGATAAGCTGGCAGGGTTGCCCATGGTGGCCGGGTCTGCCGTCATTGGGACACCCGATTTGCGGCGTCCTGGCAACGATATCGTCAACCTGTATGTTACCCTTTCGCCGGAGTATCAAAGCCGGGATGAAGCGGGTCTACGGGACGAATTAATCGCTTGGATCCGCGAAAATATGGCCGCGTATAAGGTGCCGAAGAAAATCATCTTTATCGACGCAATCCCCCTGACCCCCGTTGGCAAAATCGATAAAAAGAAGCTTCGTGCCGACGCCCTCCTCGCGCAAGCTGCCTCTGCATGAGTTTAAACCGCCGTCAGACACTCGCGGGAGCAGGGAGCGCGGCGCTGGCCGCCTGTGCGCCCAAGCCTGCAATCAAGTCTTATGACGGCGATGCGGAAGTTCTCATCTTGGGGGCAGGCTTAGCGGGATTGCGGGCGGCGCAGATATTATCGAACGCCGGAAAAGATGTTCGCATTTTAGAAGCCAATGATCGCGTCGGGGGCCGAGTTTACACCTTGCGGCATAAAGACGGCTTCACGGAAGCGGGCGGCGCGCGCATTCAAACAACCGACAAACGCATACAAGCGTTAGCCAGCAGTCTTGGGCTCCTCTTGGAGCCGGAAGCTGCGCCGCCCGCCGAAATTTCTGTCTGGTCCCAGGGGAAAAGTTTGCGGCTGGCCCCGGATCAAATTCGGCCCTTTTTAGATAAACGAACGGGCGCGTTTGAGTCCGGCGGTACAAATTTAAGGATTGGCGGCGGCGCACAAAGACTTCCCGAAGCGATGGCAAATAGTCTTCTAAACTGGCCGGTTTTAAAAACCTATGTCCAATCGATTTCTGTAACAGATACAAGGGTAACGGCACGCGATCACACAGGCCGGGTTTGGCGTGCGGAACATATGATTTGCACCCTCCCCTATGCCGCGCTGCGCCACCTACAGATTGACGCCAGCTTGCCCGGCGCGCAGAAAATTTCGATCGCCAGATTGCCCTATGTTCAAAATTTACAAATCCACTTTCGCGCGAAAACAAAATTTTGGGAAAAAGACGGCCTCCCGCCGGATATGTTTATGCAGGAGTCTTTGGGCCAAATTATAGCGAATCGGGACACCTCGGGGCAGGTGACCGGTTTGTTTCACTGCACGTTTTTTTATGATCAGTTAAGCTGGGTCTATCGAGACGGGCTCGACAGGCTGCACCAAAGGTTCAGAGCGGAGCTCGCCCGTCTGCGTCCGTCTACCTATGCCAATATTGAAATTATAGACGTCGTCGATTGGACTAAAGACAATCGCGCTGCGGGCGGGAGCTATATAACGTCCCCTTCCGCCGGAACCTCAGAGGGGGTGGTTCCCATTGGCGATCCTGTCGGCGGTTTACATTTTGCGGGCTCGCACTTGGCACGTGAGTTCATCGGCATGGAAGGCGCGCTGGAATCTGCGGAAAACGTTGCAGCCGTGATATTGGCCTAACGCTTGCGCCCTAAAAACAGGATGATGAGTCCCGCGGCCCAACTGCCCCATTTCTCGACAACATCTGCCAACGTGCCGTCAATGCCATAGGCGGTGACAGCCACCACAAAACCTATAAATATTGCCGCGAGCTTGAAAATATCCCGAACAGCCATGCCCAGGCACCGCGCCAAAATAACCGGGCCAAAAGCCGCGCCGAGCGCCACCCAGGAAAACAATACACGGCTGAAAATTTCTTGTGGCAAAAACAATGTCAAAACAACGGCGATAACGGCGACGGCCGCCATGGCCAATCGCCCAAATAAAAGTGCGCGTTTTGGGGTTTCATATTGAATACCGCTGTCATGGGACACCGCGGACGCCGCCGCCAAAAGCAAACTATCCACTGTCGACATCACAGCCGATAACACGGCGGCTATCACAATCCCGGCCAGGACGGCGGGCAAATAGGCCTGTGCCGCAGCGAAGAATAAACTCTCCCCGCCGGTCTCGATTTGGAGCGCCCGCCCGGCAAAGGCCAAACAGATGAGGCCCGAATAGATGACAATGCCCCAGCCAATCGTAATGGCCGCCGCTTGTTTCCGCTCGGCTTGTGTGCGCACCGCCATGATGCGGTTGAGAAGTTGCGGTTGACCGAGGGCGCCGAGCCCCGTTCCAAATAGTCCCATCGCCACACCGACACCCGCCATGCCGACCGCGCCTTTTGTGAAACTGAAATAATCATGATGTTCGGTTGCGTGCAGCGTCTCTATCACGGAGCCTACCCCGCCTGCCGCCATCACCGTCGCAACCGGGACAAGAATACAGGCCAGCAGCATGACGCCCGCTTGCAGCGCGTCGGTCAAACTCGCGGCCCAAAACCCACCCAATAAGCAATAGGCAACAATGACCACCGCGCCCAAAATAACCGCCTCTGCCATCCCTAAGCCAAAGACTTCATCCAGCGCATTCCCCGCCGCTTGAAATTGGCTGGAGATATAAAAAACAAAGCAAAACAGAATGAGCGCCGCACAGAGCAAACCCGTCGCGCGTTTTATCCCGCCCCCCATTCCGTCCCCCGTGCCGTCCCCCATGCCATCCGTGATAAAATCAACAATTGTGATGTGGCCTTTGGCGGCAGTATCCGCATTGAGCTTCGGCCCCATGACCAGCCAGGTCATCAGATATCCGCCGAAAATACCGGGGACTAACCAAAGCCCTACCGCGCCTTGGGTGAACACCATTCCTGTAAAGCCCAGCAACACCCACGCGGAGCTGGTCGAGGCGGCATAGGACAGCCCTGCCGTCCACGGGCCCAATCCGCCGCCCTCGCCGCCGCTCGCCAGAAAGAAATCGGAGTCATCCGAAACACGCTTAGAGGCCCAAAACCCCACGCCCAACAATATGAATTTATAGGCAATCAGCGTAATCAAAACGATGGTGGTCTGCGACATGCCCTTGTCCCCTTATTATTCATATGGGGATAGGCTAGCTTGCGCCTCAAGCCAAGGCGGGTCTCTGCCGCGCCGCCGATAAATATGAAAAAGCCGATATGAAAAACCTTATCCTTGATTGGCCAGCACTCGGACTTGCGCGGCTGACACTCTCCCAACCCGCGCGGCGCAATGCGCTGAATGCGGCCATGTGGGCGGCCTTGCCGGGTGTGCTGGAAACGCTGGGGACGGACCCTGCCTTACGCGCGCTTATCGTGACGGGGGACGGCGCGCATTTCGCCGCCGGGGCAGATATCAGTGAGTTTGAAACGCTTTACGCCACGCCCGAGTCAGCCGCAAAAATCAGCGCGGATATTCAACGCGCCTTTACCGCGCTGGCCGCCGTGCCCGTCCCGACGATTGCGATGATACGGGGGGCCTGTGTCGGGGGCGGCTGCGGGTTAGCGCTCAGCTGCGATATCCGCATCGCTGACACAACGGCGAAATTCGCCATAGCGCCCGCCAAGCTCGGCCTGGTCTATCCGTTCGGCGATATTGCGCGCTTGATTGACGCCGTGGGCGTCGCCAATGCCAATGAGATTTTATTGAGCGCCAAATTAATTAAATCCAAAGGCGCCAAAAAAATGGGCCTCATCCATAACGTAAGCCCGGTCGATACCTTGGAGGCTGACGTCATGGAAACAGCCGCGCGGATTCAATCGCTCTCGCCGGAAAGCCTGCGCGTGACCAAATCCATGATAGGCGCTTATCGCCGAGGTCAGCGCACAGACACACCGGAAACGGACGCCCAATTCGCGGCCGGGTTTTCGTCCAAAGATTTCGGCGAAGGGTTCAAAGCCTTCCTGGAAAAACGAAAACCCGATTTTGGCTAGGGTGAAGTTAAGATATTCATATCTGAACATGTAACCTTGACGTTACTTATTTATCTCCTTAGTAGATGTAACCTAAACGTTACACAAAGGATATATGGTGGAAAAAATTGAAGTGATTTCAAAACAGCGACGGGCAGGTCTAATCTCTGTTGGGTCATGTTTTATAATGCTTCAAGGATTAAATCCCAAATTCAGCTCTGAAGCCCTGAGCTTTTGGATAAATTACGCCCTAAATTTTACGCTCGTTCTGATGGCGTATGTTGGCCTCTCAATGGTTTTTCAACGCGGACAATATGAATCAAAAGACATTGAGAATGCACTCGAGGATGAATTGGTAAATGCCAATCGGAACACCGCCATTAAATATGGATTTTACGGCATAATTATTACTGCGGGCTTGCTCAGCGTAATTACACCTTTCTGGGAGATTTCCGGAGAATGGGTTGCGAGGCTTATCCTGACCGTTGGGGTTGTGACACCGATGTTCGTCTTTAGTTATATAGAACGTGATGATGCCTAATCACCCGAAACTTAGAAACAGACTAAAAGTATTTCGAACAGCAAAAGGTTTAACGCAATCTGAGTTGGCCTTGG
>CALFWV010000089.1 GCA_937927825.1 uncultured Caulobacterales bacterium
TCCACAAACTCCCGGCTTACCTGCGCGCGCTCGAAAAGGCGGCGACTACGCATACGGACCAAAGTAAGGTGAAAGCCGCCGTCTTCCACCTCGCCGCGCCCATCAAAGATATTGAACAGACACGGGCATTTTACGGCGGGCTTCTCGGATGTCCGCAGGGCCGCGAAGCGGAGCGCTGGATCGATTTCGATTTTTTCGGGCATCAAGTGAGCTTTCATTTGGCTGATGTAGATCAGTCTAATGAACCCACGAATAGTGTGGATGGAAAACAAGTCCCCGTTCGTCATTTCGGCGCTGTGCTGGGCTGGGAGGACTGGCACAGGCTGTCCGAAACGCTCCAAAATGCAGGGACAGAGTTCATCATCGAGCCTTACATTCGCTTCAAAGGCGAGACTGGCGAGCAAGCTACGATGTTCTTTTTGGACCCGAGCGGGAATGCGCTGGAGTTCAAGAGCTTCAAGGACGAGAGTCAGATTTTCGCGGTGTGATGATAAGCGCGCCCAAACTCATCTGGACCTTACTGCAAACGAAATGCGCGAGGGCCAGCTTTCTTCTATGTACATTTCTTTTTATTGGCCTGATGAGTGTCCCGTTTTTTATATCAGGGTCACTTCTCCCTCCGATTGACTTACTCAAATTTTGGGCTGCATCTCTAGCTCAAATGCTTTCAATTCTATTGTTCTTCAGTCTTTCAATACATCTCATTATTCTTCACAATTTTTCAAAACACAGTAGGTTTCAAAATTCGAATATACTTCCAACTGCCTTGGAATATGACCATCATTACGACACCGAAATAGCTACAAAAAATCAACCCTATATGAGTGCACTACAATGGGTTTTCGTATTTGGTAGCACGACAGTCTGGATATTTATTCTTGGTTTTCTAAGACCCCTTTTAAGAAGTTTCTAAACTTTCGGCCTATCCACACTCACCAATCCAAATTCCAGAACGGGTGTCGTCACCTTGGCGAAATCAACGACCATCTGAACAATCATGTCGCCTTTCCAATCATTGCGTTTCATTGGGCGGTGGATGATGAAGTGTTTCATACGTATGGCCCACGCGAGCTCGTGTTCAGCATGTTCGCTATATCCGCGCGGCATGTTGATGAGGCTGTCTTCGCGACTGAACTCTAAGCCATGCGCGGCGAGATCCGCAACCATAGTTTTGAACCGCTCAGGTTCCGCGAGGATCAAATCCCGTATTGGCCCCATACGTTTCGCCGTCAGCCCCCAATAGCCCGCACCCATGCGGCCGCCGCTCGGATCAAGGCGCAAGTAGACCAAACCGCCCTGCTCGTTCTTATTGCCGGAGCGCGTCAGCGTTCCGCTGACGTGATGATTATAGGGCGATTTATCTTTGGCGAACCGCACATCGCGGTTGAGCCTAAACATCGTCCCCTTTCCGCCCGATAACCGGACGGAATGATCTGAGAGTTCCTGGGTGACGCAGGTCAGCAGGAAAGCAAATGGGTCCAGGCAATGCTCGGCAATCTCCGCCTTATGGGCATGATACCACTCGCGATTACAATTATCGCGAAGGTCTTCCAAACATTTGAAAGACTTTGCCGAAAACCCAATGCCCATATTTAGCCAATGCCCATATTAGAGTGGGAGTGTCGGGTTTATCAGGAATTTTTCGCCTGTTTTCTTGGCGTTATAACGGCGCACAACATCCGCATCCAAAGCCTCTGAGAGGGAAATTTCATCCGTGTAATGGCTGGCAAATGTCGTGTGGAGCTCATCCGCGACGCGTTTGCGCAAACGCACGGCCGTTTCCATGCCGGCCTTGGCTAAGAAATTCGGCAGAAGCCATCCGCCAACGCCCCAAGCCATGCCATAAGCGCGGTTGAGCACCGTTGGCGAGAAATCCAAGCTGCCGTAAGAGTAGACCTGCTTATGCGCGATGGAGCCATAGATAGAATATGCGCCGGGCGTGCGCGCCGCAGCCGCTTCCATAGCCAGCAAGATTTTCGACGCCATATCTCCGCCGCCAATCGCATCAAAACCGAGCGTCGCGCCCGTTTTATGAATGGCGTCGGTGAGCTGCATTTGGAAATCATCATCGCTGGAATTCACCACATATTTTGCGCCCATCTCTTTCAATAATTCGACCTGCGAATCCTTACGAACAATATTGACGATATCAATATCTTCAGACTGACAAATCCGGTTTAGCATTTGACCCAAATTTGACGCCGCCGCCGTGTGGACAAGCGCCGTGTGGCCTTCGCCGCGCATCGTCTCGATGAAGCAAAGCGCCGTTAGCGGATTTACGAAACAGGATGCGCCGTCTTTTGATGTGGCGGTGTCGGGTAGAGGCAAGGCCGACATGGCTGGAATGGCGCGATATCCGCCATACATGCCGCCGCCCATAACGGCGACGCGCTTGCCCATCAGGGATTGCGCGTAATCATCCGAGCCAGCCGCCACGACGACCCCTGCGCCTTCATTGCCAACGGGCAAGTCCTGACCGAGGCGGGCTTTCATGCGTGCCAATCCGCCCGGTGCGAGCGGCGCGCGCAAGACACGGTCTGCGCCTTCGCCGGTGCTGGTGGCTTTTGAAATATCGGCCCAGCCAAACATCACGCCGTGATCGGATGGGTTGATGGGCGTGGCTTCGACTTTTACAACCATCTCATGCGCTTTGGGTTCGGGCATATCGCGCTCGACCAATTTCATTTCCAATCCGTCCGCTGTGACAGTGGAGAGCATTTGATGATATTTTGTCATGGGGAAGCCTCTTTGTAAATTCGTTAGCGCCGTGGTGGAATGAACGGGAAGACAGGTCAAGTCAGCTAGAGGTGAGCGGCAGACATGCGAAAATGTTTGCTGCCGCGGTTGAAACTACAGTTTCAACATAAGCGACAACCGAGGTGGAGTGACCTTTGTAAAAAGGACTGCCCGCGTGCTTCGTCCCCGCGATGGAGACCAAGAGTATAGTTTTGTTTTACGCGAAGCCTAAGCACGCGGCAGTGGTTGTTGATACACCGGTAGGGGGTCCCGCAGTTATGCCTACCGGCCACATTTACCCGTTTTATTGGATAAACCCCGGTTCGAGACAAAGCGGTCTACTCTCAGCGTAAAAGATCCGGCACAACTCCCAGCGTTACCTAGAGCGCTCAATCCCACCGTCCTCCAAACCAGCTGGCGCAATTTACAGAACGTAAAATGCACCCGTGCGATATTTCAAAAATACCGCACCAGCCAACGATCGCTTGCCTGTCCCGTGTCTGAAAGAACGAGTTAAATATGCAATCAAAGCCCCACAGTGCGCATTGAATTTTTGAGCTTTTGTACAAGCTGTTGAAAACAAACAGGTGTTTATTTGAAAAGGCGATGTGGAAACAGGGACGGAGGTCGTAAGTCCGCCTCTTACCCCGGCAGAGGAATGAACTCATCCTCATCGCCGACCACTTTCGGGAAACGGCCCTCCCGCCAATCTATCTTCGCTTGCTCTAGCCGCTCTTTACGGCTCGAGACAAAATTCCAATCCAGATGACGTTGCCCCAGATGCGCGCCGCCAATTAGGGCGAAGCGCGTATCCACCTTGGCCATTACCGTTTTGGCGTCATCCGTCAGGACGGCCATTGAGAATATGGGCGCAGTTTCGCCGTGGACATCGAGCTCGCCTTTCACCACATAAATCCCTCGTTCCTCTGCCTCGGGCAATTCCAGGCTCTCGCCTGCTTTCAGATCAGCCTCGATATAGATATTTTCCGAAAATGTCTTCACGGGCGATGTCACGCCATAAGCCGAGCCCATCATGACGCGCACCGTTACGCCCTTTACATCCACGACAGGTATTTCCGAGGCGGGGTGGTGATAAAAAGCCGGGTCGGTCTCCTCATGCGCCTCCGGCAATGCGTGCCAAAGCTGCAAGCCGTGCATGCGGTAGCCTGTCTCTCGCAAGGCATCCCGCGTACGCTCTGAATGGGTGATACCCTTCCCCGCCACCATCAGGTTTATCCCGCCGGGTTTAATCGCCAGGGCATTGCCGAGACTATCACGGTGATAAATTTCGCCTTCAAACAAGTAGGTCACAGTTGCCAGATTGATATGTGGGTGAGGACGGACATTCATGCCCTCGCCCGGCGCAAAATCTACGGGACCGAAATGATCGAAGAACACCCATGGCCCGATAGAGCGTTGCTGTATGAATGGGAGCGCGCGGCGGACTTCAAAATCGCCGATATCTTTTGCCCGTGGTTTCAGAACGGACTTGATTGCTTTGGTTTCAGACATAATGTGGCCTCAACGACGATAAGGGAATGATGATGATAAAACTCTATGACTGTACGACGGCACCCAGCCCGCGACGCACACGCATGTTTCTTGCTGAAAAAGGCATAGACTATGAGAATATTCAAGTCGACCTGACCAAAGGCGAGCAAATGAGTGAGAGTTTTCGCAAGATCAATCCCGGCTGCACGGTTCCCGCAATGGTCACTGAGGACGGACATGTCCTGACGGAAAACGCGGGTATTTCCGCCTATCTGGAAGCGCTTTACCCCGAGCCGGCTTTGCTCGGCACAACGCCGATGGAAAAGGCCGAAATCGCAACGTGGAATTGGCGTTGCGAGATGGGCGGATTAATGTCTGCGGCCGAGGCGCTGCGCAATAGCAGCCCGGCCATGAAAGACCGCGCACTGCCGGGGCCGAAGAATATTCCACAAATTCCGGAGCTTGCAGAACGCGGTTTAATGAAATTAGGTTGGTTTTTCAAAACGCTGAATCGGCAACTTACCGCTAATGAATATGTCGCGGGCGGCGGCTATTCTGTCGCCGATATCACCGCGACGATTGTCGTCGATTTCGGACGCTGGGTGAAAGTCACGCCGCAGGAAGACCAAACGGCCCTTCTCGACTGGCACGCCCGCATGAAGGAACGGCCAAGCTATACGGCTTAATCTGCATGCGCGACAGGTTTGCCGTCAACCCATGTCATTTTGACTTTGATGTCTTTTAGGGCAGCAGGATCAACCTGTGTTGGGTCTTTATCTAACACCACGAAGTCGGCGCGTTTGCCGACTTCCAATGACCCAATATCTGCCTCCTGAAAGGCACCATAAGCATTGGTCATCGTCATGGCTTTTAGCGCCTCTTGGACGGAAAGCGCCTGTTCGGAATACCAACCTTGCGCAGGCGTGCCGTCCAATTTTTTTCGGTTCACAGCAAAATACAGTGTCTCCATGGGTGTCCACGGCTCTCCCGGTAAATCAGAGTTGAGCATCAGCTTTCCGCCTGCCCCTAATATTTTTTGCCATGCATAGGCATTTTTGATGCGGTCAGGGCCGACGCGGTCTTCCGCCCACGCGCTATCACCGACCGCATGGGACGATTGCACGGATGACAACATGCCCAGCTTCGCCGCGCGGTCATAATAATCCGGCAGAACGACCTGCGCATGTTCAATACGCCAGCGCGCATCTTCAGTCCCGTTGAGGGTTTTTTCAAATATACTGAGCGTGCGGTTATTGCCTTCGTCTCCAATCGCATGGACGGCCATTTGATACCCCGTATCGGCAGCTATCCGTGCTAAATCCTGCAAAGCCTTGGGCGAAATGCGTTCCGTTGGTCGCGCCTCATTAGGCTTATCCGAATAGGGCTCCGCCATCAGCGCCGTGCGAGACCCCAACGAGCCGTCATAGAAGACTTTGATACCGCGAATATCAAGCCAGTCCTCTTCATCGTCTGAATATCCAGTCTTGAACCACTCCTCCATCAGGTCACTATCATTTCCATCGAGCAATCCATAAACGCGAATGGGCAGCTCATCCCGCGCCGCGAGAGCCTGAAACGCAGCCACATCCTCTGCCGTCATCCCGGCCTCGTGGATTGAGGTCACACCGGCGCCCGACATTTCCGTCAGACCTGCGACGATGGCATCTTCCAATTTCGTTTGGCTGGGTTTCGGGATGTATTGATCGACGAGGTCTTGCGCCAGCGTCAGCATGACCCCAGTGGGTGATCCGTCAGGGCGGCGTAGAATATCACCGACTTCAGGGTCTTTTGTGGTCGCATCAATCCCCGCAATTTCTAGGGCTTTGCCATTATAAAAGCCGCCAAATCCATGCAGGCTCTCGAGTGCGACCGGGTTATTTGGAAACGCTGCATCCAAGGCTGCGCGGTCCGGATAACCGCGCGACGCAAATGCGCCCTCGTCACAG
>CALFWV010000090.1 GCA_937927825.1 uncultured Caulobacterales bacterium
CTCATCAGATACCGCTCCTCTGATGACGCGATATTACCTCTGCAGGGTGAGGTGGCCGAGTGGTTTAAGGCGCACGCTTGGAAAGCGTGTTTAGGTTTGTAGCCTAACGTGGGTTCGAATCCCATCCTCACCTCCAGCGGCGTTTTTCGGCCCATTAGAATGCCCATCTATGCATGCAAGGATTGAATGAAGTCGCCGGGAGCATTTTTGGTTTCATACGCCCTTCCTCCCTGCTAACCGCCGTGCATGACTGACACCCCAGACTTTTCCCGTCCCCCCTTCGCTTGGCAACTCGGCACGCCGGTTGCGAAATATGAGAACCCGTGGATGCGGGTAGACGATATTCCAGCCGTGGACCCAAGCGGCAAAGACGCGCTCTACGGCTTGGTCCATTTTAAGAATCTTGCGATTGGCGTTGTGCCTTATCATGCCGGGCACATCTGGTTGGTCGGGCAGAGCCGCGTTGCCTTTCAAAGCTATAGTTGGGAAATTCCCGCAGGCGGCGACCCCTACGGGAGGGATCCAATCGGCACGGCGCACCGGGAGCTCCAGGAAGAAACAGGATTCACTGCGGGCCGGATGGAGGAAATTCTAAAGCTGGAATTATCGAACTCCATCACGGATGAGGCCGGGTTTGTCTATCTCGCGACAGAGCTCACGCCAGGCCCATCGCAAATGGAAAGCAGCGAAGACATATCAATGATGAAAATCAGTCTCGACAGCGCCTTGAGCGCAGTGGATGACGGCAATATTCGGCAAGCTCTCAGCATTGCAGCGATTTTGAAGCTTGGACGCATGCGTGACTTGGGACAGTTGCCGGAGGTGCGCGCTTCATGAACGCTGATGTGATTATCATCGGCGCGGGTGCGGCGGGCCTGATGTGCGGGGCCTTTGCAGGCCGGCAGGGAAAGTCTGTTATCATAATCGATCATGCGGAACGCCCCGGCGAAAAAATTCGCATTAGCGGCGGCGGCCGATGTAACTTTACGAATATTCATTGCGGGCCAAATAATTTCATCTCGCAAAATCCGCATTTCGCAAAATCCGCGCTCAGTCGATATACGCAATATGACTTTCTTGATCTCGTCGAACGCTACGGCATTTCATGGCACGAGAAGACCAAGGGCCAATTATTCTGTGACGGACGCTCGCAAGACATCATCGATATGTTGCTGGCCGAATGCAACGCCGCCGGAAATGAACTCAGGTTAGGTACCGATGTCTTGGGCGTCGAAAAATTAGGGGACGGGTTTGTTGTCACGACCCCCACGCAAACCTTGGCGAGCTCAGCTCTGGTTATTGCCTGCGGCGGACCGTCCATACCGAAAATGGGGGCCACCGGATTTGGCTATAAGGTCGCGGCGCAATTCGGTTTGGATGTTGTCACGCCGGAACCTGCACTGGTGCCCCTCACATTCACGGACCAATTAAAAGCTCCCATCGCGGCTTTGTCTGGGGTGAGTGTCGATACTATCGTGAGCAATGACGAAGCCAGTTTCGACGAAGCGCTCTTATTTACGCATCGTGGATTATCCGGTCCTGCCATTTTACAAATCAGTTCCTATTGGCAGTCAGGTGAAGCCATCACCATTGATATGGCCCCGGGACGAGACACTCTGGCAGAACTGAAGTTGGCGAAAACTCAGACGCCAAGGCTTTCACCGGAAAAATGGCTGGCCTCTCACCTGCCCACACGTCTCGCGGCGCATTTGGCAACCGGTTTTAAACATGAGCGCCTCGCCGATATGCCGGACCGCGAACTCGTCAATTTGGCCCTACAAGTCAGCGCCTGGCACATTCGCCCTGCCGGAACGGAAGGTTACCGCAAGGCAGAAGTCACGCGGGGCGGGGTGGATACGGATGCGCTGTCGTCGAAAACGATGGAAGTCCGGTCAGTTCCCGGCCTCTATTTTATTGGCGAAGTCGTCGATGTGACGGGTCATCTAGGTGGCCATAATTTCCAATGGGCGTGGGCCAGCGGCGCGGCCTGCGGACGATCACTATAGAAATGCGTCCCAAAGCAACTTTAAACCCGTAATGAAAATTAACCCATAGATAATCCGGTAAAACAAGACCCCGTCAATCCGCTTGGTCATCCAAACCCCGAGGAGCACGCCAATCGGCGCAATCGGTAAGAGCAGGGCAGAGATCTTTAGATTCGTCATATCAAGTTGCCCCAGCGCCGCATAAGGCACGAGCTTCACCGCGTTAATGATGAAGAAAAACATAACCGCACTCCCCGCGTAAATCCGGTGCGGCAGACCTTGCGGAATCGCATAGGCTTGAAAGGGTGGCCCACCTGCATGGGCAATGAAACTGGTGAACCCAGCAAGCCCGCCAGCGACCTGTGCCGCAACACGGCTATCCTTAATCGCAGCCAGTCCGGCTTTTGGCCCGAACCAACTATAGAGTGGGAACGCGATCGCTATCACACCGACAATAATACGCACCGCATCATCCGTTACAAATCCGGCAAGCGCCCATCCAATCCCGATGCCAAGTAGGGCCGCCGGCAACAGTCTAAGAACGAGATTTTTATCGAAATGTCTGCGGTAACTCCATCCACTCACCCAATCCATGAGGATAAGAATGGGCAGCATAATACTGGCCGCTTGAATCGGTGAAATCGTCAGCGCCATCAACGGCACAGCAAACAAGGCCAATCCCCCGAACCCACCTTTGGAAACGCCGGTGATGATGACGGCTAGGATTGCGCTGACCCAGAAAATTGGATTTTCAATCATGGAGCTTTGTGAAGTGTCAAATCGGTATGGGCAAATGTAATTTTGCTGTTAGAACACATTTATGAAAACCATCGACCTCAATGCTGATATTGGCGAAGCAGATACGCCGGAATGGGCGGCTTCAGAAGCCGCAATCGTTGGCGCTATTTCCAGTGCCAATATTGCCTGTGGCGGTCATGCCGGGAACATAGATTCCATGCGCGTAACGGTCCGCAATGCAAAAGCAGCGGGCGTCACGATTGGCGCGCATCCGGCTTACCCCGACCGCGAAAATTTTGGACGCACAAGTTTGACACTCGGAGAAGATATTGACCCCCGCGTCTTATCAGAAACTTTGCGGACGCAAATTTTGAATTTACAGGAGATCTGCGTCGCTGAAGGCGTAGACCTCAAATATGTCAAACCCCATGGCGCGCTCTATAACGATTCTGTTTTTGATGCGGAAAAAGCCGATTTGATTGCCTCCGTTATTTCAGATCTCGACTTGAACCTCGTATTTCTAGGGGGACCGAATTCACAGATGGGTCGTGCAGCAGCAGATCACGGACTACGTTTTATTGCCGAAGGTTTTATCGACAGGCGCTATACGGATGACGGACATCTGCTGTCTCGAAAAATAGACGGCGCAGTTATCAAGGATCAAGATGAGCGCTTAGGGCAAGCGACGTCTTTGGCGACAACGGGAGCGGTAAGAACTCACTCCGGTAAAATGCTTACGGTGAACGCGGGATCGCTCTGTGTTCATGGGGATAGTGCAGGCGCAGTGGAAACAGCCATGCAAGCCCGCGCCGCCATCGAAGCCGAAGGGCTACAAATTAAGGCTTTCGCTTAAATGACAAACCCGCATTCATCTCCGAAAATTTCCATATATGGCGATCACGCGATTTTAGTTAATTGGGAGACAGATGGATTTTCTGACGCGGTCAATGATATGGTTCACAGTCTCGCTACAGCACTGCGCGAGAGCGATAAATATATCGAAGTCGTACCGGGGTATGACTCATTGGTCTGTGTTTTTGATTTAGGGCAACGCTCCGTCGATTCCACAAAACGTCACATCGAAGATGTCTTGGCACGACGCTCTTTTGGCGAAAGCAAAGTTGGACAGCTCGTCGAAGTACCTGTCCATTATGGCGGAAACGACGGGCCCGATATGGGTACAATTTGCGCCTCAGCCAAATTATCAGCCGATGAGGTTATCGCCCTACACAGTCAGCAAGACTATCGTGTTTGTATGATGGGATTTATTCCGGGGTTCACCTTTCTCTCCCCCGCGCCCAAAGAACTTCATCATCCTCGGCTCGCAACGCCGCGGGCAAAAGTGCCTGCGGGCAGCATCGGAATTGCGAACTGGCAAACCGGAATTTACGGATTAGAAAGTCCGGGTGGCTGGCAAATTATCGGGCGTACACCGCTTTCAATTTTCGAGGCTAAACGCGAGACTCCCTTTCTGCTCAATGCGGGTGATCGCGTAAGGTTTATTCCGCAATGACCATCACAATCCTCCAATCAGGCACACAAACCCTTATAATGGATGCGGGTCGCCCGGGCCACCGCCATCAAGGTATCCCCGGCGGCGGCGCGGCGGATAAATTGTCTTTCGCGATTGCTAATCATCTTGTGGGAAACAACTGGGATACGCCTGCGCTGGAATGTGCCCTCGGTGGATTGCATATTCGCTTCGATGAAAACTACATCATCGCCATTTCCGGCGCAGAAATGTGGTCGCAAAATCAGGGTTTAAATTTACCCATTAACAAAGCGGTCCAAGTCGAGGCCGGAGATATTTTGACAATGAGTTTCACCCGTTCAGGGTGCCGATCCTATCTGGCCATTGCAGGCGGGGTGAAGGCAACGCCGTTTATGGGGTCTGTTTCCACTTATCTTCCGGCAAAACTTGGAGGGTTAGATGGGGAGGCCCTCAAGACGGGGGACATCTTGAACATTGGCGCGCCGATAAGCGGTCCGCGAACTCTGCCTAAAAGTCACATTCCGCTATTATCTAATCATATTGTCTTGCGGGCCGAACAGGGGCCCGAATGGGAATATCTGTCGGACGCGTCCAAACGATATTTATTTACCACGCCATTTTATGCTACGGTCGCCACCGACCGTATGGGCGCGCGCCTAAAGGGCGATTCGGTGACTTTGGATACCCCCCTAAATATGACGAGCAGCCCCCTTCTCCCCGGCAGTTTACAAATCCCGCCGGACGGGCAACCTATCTTGGCCCTCGCGGATGGACATTGTACCGGAGGATATGCGCGAGCCTTGCAAGTTATTCAGGCAGACCTATGGCTTTTGGGGCAAATCGCCCCGGGTGCGGCCGTCAGCTTCCGCCGAAACTTAGCAGATGATGCAGACAGTATTTTGCGCGGTAAGAATAGCTATTACGCCGATTTGATACCTGGGTTTTCCTTCTAAATGCAGTTTGTCCTATTGGACGATCAAGGTACCGGGCGACAATTTGTTTTCCGAAATCCAATCCATGTCATTACGGCGAATAGCCGCGAGGACCTTTCCCGTGCCTTTGCCGAAATTGAGACGGCACAAGGCGATGGCAAGTGGTTGGCGGGACGCATGACCTATGAGCTCGGCTACGCGCTTGAAAATCATTTTCCACCTCCCACCGGCCCCCTCATTCAGCTTGGGGTTTTTGACAAGCCTGGAGATCATCCGCCGGCCTCTTGGCTCTACACGCAAGACGTCCCGCACTTGGACTTTCAGCCCTTTTGGTCTGAAGCCCAGTATTTATCCCGCTTTGAAACGGTTCAAGCCTATCTGCAATCCGGTGATTGTTATCAGGTCAATTTGACCTTTCCGATGTTTGCGAAAAGCACCGCCAGCGCGGCGCAAATCTATGCCGCATTCAGGCGCCGCCAACCCGGCCGATATGGCGCCATAGTGAGCTTGGAGGGAGACGACATCATTAGTTTTTCTCCTGAATTATTTTTTGAACGAACGGGCCGAAACATGCGGATGCGGCCCATGAAAGGCACGCGGCCCCGATTAAAGGACCCTGCAGCCGATGCAGCGTTGCTCTCAGACATGCAGGCTGAACCAAAGAGCCGCGCAGAAAATTTGATGATTGTCGACTTACTTCGCAATGATCTGTCACGCCTTTGCAATCCGGGTAGCGTCAAAGTTCCCGAGTTATTTGCGTTGGAAACCTATCCGACGCTGCATCAAATGACATCCCAGGTGACCGGAGACTTAAAAGAGGATGTAAGCTGGACCGAGATATTGCAGAGTTTATTTCCGTGCGGGTCCGTCACAGGCGCGCCGAAAATTCGAGCTATGGAAATAATCTCAGAGTTGGAGGGTGGACTCCGGGGAACATATTGCGGCTCAGTCGGCTATATCGCGCCCAATGGAGACGCCAGCTTCTCCGTCGCAATCCGAACCGTGCAAATGCAAGACGGCGAGCTGCGCTATGATGTCGGCTCAGGGGTTGTGCTGGATAGTGACGGACCGGATGAGTATCGCGAGTGTTTATTGAAATCCCGAATTTTTGACGTTCCACCTGAAGGCGTGATTGAGACATTTCGGAAACTTCCCACCGGGGAAATTCCCCGAAGGCAATATCACAAAGAGCGCTTCTGCGAGGCCATAGGCCATGAACTGGGTTCTGGTGTTTTTTCGAACTTGGACGGCTTAGAAAATCAAGACGCACGGGTAAGCGTCACCGCCAGAGACGGCGGACTGACTACAAAACTCTCGCCTTTCACACAAATGCAAACACCCCTCAAACTCGCGATATCGCGATATGTTTTAACGGATGCCGTGCAAGCGACTAACATCAAAACGACAGCAAGAGACTTTTACGACGGCGAGCGCGCTCGCATCGGCGCTTTGACCGGCGCAGACGAAGTCATTTTCTTGAATCAAAAAGGCCAGCTCTGTGAAGGGTCTTTCACGTCGCTCTTCATTGAAAAAGACGGTCAATTATTGACGCCAACTTTATCCTGCGGATTACTGCCGGGGGTCTTGCGACAAGATCTCATCCTGAAAGGTGAGGCCAGTGAATCTTATCTGACACCTGCAGATATCAAGACGGCGGATTGTATTTTCGTGGGCAACAGCCTGCGCGGCTTAATGCAAGGCATATTCATAGACAGTTTAACACATTAACGACGGACCATTGACGCCCTCTATTTGCCCGCTAAGGTGGAGGGGCTTCTAAAGGGAAAACGACGAAACGTGCCACTTATTCTCCATGCCTATCATATCTCGGCTGACGGTAAGGCGGCGAAAATTTCCCAAGACCAGTTGGGGCTCCCGCGTCCCAAAAATGAAGGCTATGATTGGTATCATTTACAAAGAGACGATCCAACAATTCAGGCGATTTTTGACGCCGATATTTTTCTGGACAAAATTGCGGAACGCACGCTTTTAGCCGAAGACTCAAGACCTCGCACCATTGTTCGGGATGAAGATGTTCTAATAAATTTAAGGGGCATCAATCTGAACCCGGGATCGCGGCCCGAAGACATGATAGGAATTCGTTTTTTCATACAGCCCACCCGCATTGTAAGTGTTGAAAAACGTCCCCTAAAGGCCACAAAGGATATCGCAAGACGACTGCTTTCGCAGCCCGCGCCGCATACACCCGGCGGATTTATTGCCAGCTTTGCGCAGGCGATGATTGATCGTATGGCGCCGACTATCACAGACCTGAACGAACAGGTGGATGAGCTCGAAGAAAAAGTCGAGACAGGCGCGACAGACTCCGCCCGGCCAATCGTATCAGAGCTGAGGCGTCAGGCCATATTGCTAAGACGATTTCTGGCGCCGCAACGCGACGCCTTAAATTCCCTCTCGCAACAGAAACTACCTTGGATTACCAGCGACGATCAGTTGCGTCTTCGCGACGCAGCGGACCAAGCTACGCGGGTCACAGAAGAGCTGGACGCGGTCCGCGAGCGTTGCGCTATTGTGAAAGATCAATTGACAGACCTCCGGGCCGAACAAATGAACCAGAATATGATGATCCTCGCCGTTCTGTCGGCGGTCTTTCTCCCGCTCGGACTCATTTCCGGCATGATGGGGATTAATGTCGGGGGGATGCCTTGGACAGAAAATGGACTAGGGTTTTGGTATGTCACCGCAATTATTATCGGTATCGGTATTATTCAGATGATTGTTTTCAAATTATTGAAATGGATTTGAGACGTTTGTGATCCGCTCTCTTTGTTTCACACTGATACTTACTTTTTTTGGTCTGTTTTTCGCGCCGCAGATAGCGATGGCGCAAAGCGCTGAAATTGCTCCGGACGCCTTGGTCGAAGAAAACGTCGTTCACAGCGACGAAGACATAGAGCGTGCTTTTCGCGCCATTAAGCGAGACGAGGCTTATCAGTTCGAACTTGCCGAACCGATTCCGCAAAAACCTGCCTCCGCCTTTGAAAAAGCCTTAGGCCGGTTCTTCGACGCTATTTTCTCTTTCATCGCGCCGTTGTTGAAGATCATTTTTTACTTAGGGGCCGGTGCATTAATTTTGGGGGCGCTCTATCTCATTGGCCGCGCAATTTACGAAACTCGTTTTGCCAAATCGGCCCCTAAAAAATCGGAAGAGCCCAACATTCCGCTGTATCAACCCGCCCAAGCACAAGCCCGTATTTTGCTGGACGAAGTCGATAAGCTGGCGGCAGAGGGACGATATGGCGAAGCCGTGCACATCCTGCTTTTTAGATCTATCCAAGATATTGATAGGAACCGACCAAATGTTGTCCGGCGGAGCTTGACCGCGCGGGAAATCGGGGATTTGTCTATTCTAACGCCACAGGCCAGAACCGCCTTTTCGACAATCGCCAGTGTGTCCGAACTTGCTCATTTTGGCGGTGTGGCAGTTAACAAAGCCGGGTTTGAAACCGCACGAAGAGCTTATGCCAATCTAACGGATCAATCTGAGACGCCAAGAAAGTCACGGCGATGAGCCGTTTAGGAACCGTTCAAGAGCGCCATTTGGCGCAAAGCCTGTCGGGGCACGCTACAGGTACGCGGCGTCAGGGGGGTAGCCATGTGCTCTTTCGTCCCGTCACCTTGGTCAGCCTTATTCTAATTGGGTTTTTCGCGTTTGGAGCTCTGATTGTTTTAAGCGGTTTTGCCAAAGATTTGCGTAAAGCCCCGCCCGGTCAAGCCACGCCGCGATCTGTTTCCGCCGTGGGTTACCAAGCCTTCGCCGAATATCTTGAGGCTTTGGATTATGACGTCAAAGAAACGCGCGGAAAGCGCGACTATTTTGAACGTGAAAACCGGCTTGTCATTTACACTCCCTCTCGCCCCACGCGGCGTTTAGCCCGAATTTTGAATGATGAGGGCGACGCGGTAAATCTTATCATTATTCCAAAATGGTCTGTTGGTCAGATGAAACCACAACGCGGGGAAGCGGGTAGACCGGATTGGGCACGAAAGACCCGAGGGACAGGCCTTTATTATCAAGCCAGCTACGAAAGCCTCGTGGACAATCTCCCCGTTATAAGACGGCAGAAGAGCCCCTCCCCGGATGCCGAAATCTTTTTCAATTCACCGCGTAATGTAAACCTTGCGGACGGCTACCAGCCCGATTTCAAAGCACTGCAACATTTTGATTTAGATACGCCTTGGCCTGTCTATCTGAATGAATTGGCAGAAATTCTCCGCCTCGAGACCGAGGAACGCCGCCGCAAAGCCGCCGAGGCCAAAGGCAAAACCTATGAACCCAAACAGAGGAAAGACTCTCAAAAGGCTATGTCCGATGACAAAGCAGTCAAGGCAAACGAAACAGAAGATAAGACTCCTGAGCCATTACCTGCACATGAGGTATTGTTGAAAATAGACGGCCGCCCCGTGCTCATCCAATTGCAAGGCACGCAAACCTATATTCTGTCAGAACCGGACCTCATAAACACGATGGCGTTTCAGGCTCAAGGCGGAGCACAACTGGCGACAGCCATTTTGGATGAAGTCATATATGATGCCTCTTCAGAGAAAATTTCGGCAGATTTTGATGTCAGCCTGCACGGAATTGAAGCGAACCAAAATATTATCAAACTAATGGTCACACCGCCTTTTTTGGCTGCAACGCTTTGTCTTTTGGCTGCGGGTGGGTTGGTTGCGTGGCAGGGCTTTAATCGTTTCGGCGACCCCTCACGGCTGCGTCCCGATTATGCGCAAGGGCCGGTCAGTTTGGCGCAAACAGCCGCCGATTTCATGGGCATCGCCAATCGCGCCCATAAAACCGGCGAAGACTACGCCGCATTGATACGCCGGCACGTCAGTGTGGAGCTTGGCTATAAAGACCGTACCGCAAAAGATACCGATACTTTGTTGGACGTCCGCGAAAAACGCTTAAACCTCCAGCCGACATATATAGATTTGAAACGCGCTATTGCAGACGCAGACGCGCAAAGCTTTGGACAATATGCCCGCGCTCTGACCGCGTGGCGAGATGCCATGACACAAACAGATTCCCGGCAAGGCCCACAAAATAAATAAAGGACCTCATCCTATGACCAACACACATGAAGATGCCCGCCCTGATAAGGCCGCACTGGCCGAAGTTCAAAAGTTGGCGGAGTCTATTCGAACGGAAGTCAGTAAAGTCATTATCGGCCAAATTGATACCGTTGACCTGATGTTGACAGCCCTTCTATCACGAGGCCATATCTTGCTCGAAGGGGTGCCCGGGACAGCAAAAACCTTTCTCGCGCAAGTCTTTGCCCACGTCACCAAGTTAGAGTTTGGACGCATTCAATTCACGCCGGACCTTCTTCCGGGTGACTTATTGGGGACCAACTTATTTTCTTTTCAAACAAATGAATTCACACTCGTGAAAGGGCCTATTTTTTGCGACATGTTGTTGGCAGATGAAATCAATCGGACGCCGCCAAAGACTCAATCTGCATTGCTGGAAGCGATGCAAGAACGACAGGTCACTATTGACGGCACGCGCTTTCCCTTGGGTGATAATTTCATGGTGGTCGCGACACAAAATCCGATTGAGCAACAGGGCACTTATCCTTTGCCAGAAGCCCAGCTTGATCGTTTCTTATTCAAACATATTTTGTCCTATCCAAATCGAGACGAAGAAATACAAATTGTCCAGCAACACGGACAGCGCAGCGGCACGCCATCCATGAGCGAACTTGGCCTGAAAACGGTCATGACGAAAGCGGCGTTGAAAAAAGCCCGAACGGCGATTTCCGGGATTCATTTGAATGATGAAGTGACGCATTATGTCGTCGACCTTGTGCGCGGCACGCGTGATAATCCCTTATTTGAAACAGGAGCGAGCCCGCGGGCCGCCGCAATGATTGCCAGTTCCGCTCGCGCATTTGCCGCACTGCAAGGCCGGAATTATGTCATCCCGGATGATGTCAAAGCCATCGCTTTGCCCGCACTGCGTCACCGCGCCGTGCTCTCTCCTGCTGCTGAGATCGAAGGTCGTACCGCCGATGAAGTCATCACGACCGTTATTGAGCAAACACAAGCGCCCAGATAGGCGGGAATGACACCTATAATTAGATGAAATTCCGTAGCCAGACATATCCAACACGTGCCGCAGTTTTTGCCGCTGCGCTGGGTTTACCTGTGACGCTTTTGCTTGCCCTGTTTTTGCCCGGTCTCTGGCTAATCGGTGCAGCTTGGGTGGCTGCCGTTTTGGGATTGATGGCCTTGGATGTCCTGCTTTCAACCGCCATTAAGCGCATGGAGCCCCAAGTCGATGCACCGGGGTCCGGTTATGTCGGACATAATTATGATGCGCGCGTAACAACAGAATTTGGCCCCGGAATACCACCTCGCGCGCCAGAACAAAGATTGACCGTGAATGACCGTCTGTCTGTGACGCCAACCCGGGCCCGGGCGGATATCAGTGACGGCGGTATGTTATCGCTCTTTAGCCTGCGGACAGAGTTGCGCGGCACGGCAGAATTAGAGCGGATTTGGACTCGTTGGCAAGGACCTCTGGGCCTCATTTGGCGACAGCGAATTGACCCTTTGGGGCAGGAAATTCCGGTCACTTCTGACACCCAGATGGTACGCGACACAGCCGCTGAGTTATTTACGAAAGACGCCAATATTGGCCAAAAGTTACAGAACCTGCGCGGGGACGGTACAGAATTTGACGGCCTAACTGAATGGTTGCCCGGAATGGATAAACGGTCAATTGATTGGAAGCATTCGGCACGGCACGGGACGCTTTTGTCCCGCGAATTCAGAACTGAACGCAATCACAATATCGTCTTTGCCTTTGATAGCGGACATCTGATGGCTGAGGACGTCGAGAACGCCGAAACAGGCGAAGCCATGACAAAGCTCGACCGCGCCCTCAACGCGGCGCTTCTTATGTCCTTTGTAAGTTTGAAAATCGGAGACAAGGTGGGACTCTATGCCTTTGACGAGAAGCCTTATCTCTATGCTCCTGCTATTGGAAATACGCGCAGCTTCGCCCAAATTCGCAAAGTGTCCGCGCGGATTGAATATTCGACATCTGAAACCAACTTCACTTTGGGGCTCAGCCAACTTGCGCAAAATTTGCAACGCCGCACACTCATTGTAGTCTTTACAGATTTCGTCGACAGCACGCAGGCCGAGCTAATGGTTGAAAATATGGCGCGGTTGCTGAAGCGGCATATCGTTATTTTTGTGGCCTTTCGAAATACGGCGCTGGACAAGCTTATCACACAAAACGCCCAAACACCCAAAGAGGCTGCGGCGAGCGTCATTGGGGATGGATTAATGCGGGAACGTGATATCGTCCTGAAACGGTTAGAACGCATGGGCGTCAATGTCATCGACGCAAATGCCGACACATTGAACATGAAAGTGCTCAACACCTACATGCTTTTGAAAGCCCGCAATGCGATTTAAGGACCAGACATGACTCGCCGGACTCTTACCCTGAAATCCAAGCGATTTCGTGAGGAACGCCAAGAGGTGTGGAAGGAAATGGAAGCCCTGCTTCAGCGGATTGAATCGCGTTCGGTTCGAAATTTGACAGATGAAGAAATCATCAAACTTCCGCGTCTTTACCGCGCCGTCCTCTCGTCACTGTCTGTGGCGCGCGCCACGTCTTTAGATCAAAGCGTCGTCAGCTATTTGGAGTCTCTTTCCACCCGAGCCTATTATGTAATTTACGGGAGCCAGCAGCGCTTGCGGGACCGAGTCTACGGTTTCTTTTCCCGCGATTGGCCATTAGCGGTTCAAAGCGCTTGGAAAGACCTGTCGGTCTCCAGTTTCATCTTTGCGCTTGGCATGTTGATTGGCTTTGTTCTTGTCTCGAATAATCCGGATTGGTTTTACTCCTTAATGAATGAAGACATGGCAAGCGGGCGCACGCCCGCCGCATCTGAAGAATTTTTACGTGAAACTATTTACGGTTATGAGAAAGAAGATGGCGGTTTAGCTCGATTTGCCGCGTCATTATTTTCCAATAATAGCGGCGTCTCTATCTTGGCCTTTGCTCTTGGGTTTGCATTCGCGTTGCCAACTGTGGTCCTGCTTCTCTATAATGGATTGTCCATCGGTGCTTTTATCGCCGTTTTTGCGAGTAAGGGCTTGGGATTTGAAATCGGGGGATGGCTCGCCATCCATGGCACAACGGAATTATTTGCAATCGCTTTGGCAGGTGCTGGCGGCGTGCTGATTGGACGGGCGGTGGCCTTCCCCGGTGAGATGAGCCGTATGGAATCCCTCCGGTCAAAATCGGAACAGGCGTCGATAATATTAGGCGGCGTCATTGTTATGATGTTTGTTGCGGGATTGATTGAAGCATTTGGACGTCAGCTGATTAATAATGACTGGATCCGATACGGTATTGGCGGATCAATGTTGATTTTTTGGCTGGTCTATTTCTTCCTGCCGCGCAAGTCTCCGGAACAATGAGCATGGCAGGGTCCCTGACGCGAGAACAAATTAAACAAGGCCGTCGACATCTGGTCACCCCAGAGGGGATTGATTTGCAAGTCGAGCTCGCAGATGTGGGGGCGCGCATTGGCGCCTTCACCATTGACCTCATTATAATCATCGTTGTCTTGATGGCGACCGCTTTCGCGCTTAGCACAATGAGCCTGTATAATCCTGATATGGCGGATATCATTGTTACCCTGATTGCCTTTGTGTTACGCAGTTTCTACTTCACCCTCTTCGAATTAAGTCGCCGCGCCGCAACACCCGGTAAGATGATATTGAAAATTCGGGTTGCGGCACGCGGAAAAGCCCGCTTGTCTGCGGCCAGCGTCTTTGCACGCAACGCTCTGCGTGAGATTGGGTTTTTCCTGCCTATCGGTTTTCTTTTTGGCATTAGCGTGGGCGGTGTTGACGGCTGGATATACCTCCTGGCCTCCATTTGGGCCGGAATATTTTTGTTCTTCCCCCTCTTTAATAAGGACCGCTTAAGAGTGGGAGATTTAGTCGCGGGAACGTGGGTCGTCCGTGCCCCGCGACCAATGTTGGCGGCAGATTTAATCACGACGGACCGACCGGAAACGGAGGCATTATTCGCCAAATTCGCCTTCACCCCGGCACAGATAGACACATATGGCATCAAAGAGCTCCATGTTTTAGAGGATGTTCTGCGTGCCGGCGATCGAGATGTGCTCAGCGATGTTGCAAATCGGATTCGGACGAAAATTGGTTGGGTCTGGGAAGAAGGCGAAAGTGATTCCGCGTTCTTGCGCGCCTATTACGCCGCCTTAAGAGGTCGGTTAGAATCTAAGATGTTGATGGGTGTGCGCCGGAAAGACAAGTTCGACAAACGCTAACATTCGATAACATTGACGGCCAAGCCCCCTTGGCTTGTCTCTTTATATTTCGAGCTCATATCCAACCCGGTTTGGCGCATGGTTTCAATCACCTGATCCAAACTCACTTTGCCTACTCCGCTGCCATGCAGCGCCAAACGCGCCGCGTTCGCGGCCTTTACCGCGCCAATCGCGTTCCGCTCGATACACGGTATTTGCACCAAGCCACCGACCGGATCACAGGTTAGGCCCAAATTGTGCTCCATCCCTATTTCAGCGGCACAGGCCACCTGCTCCGGCGTTCCACCCCAAACGGCTGCGAGACCACCGGCTGCCATGGAACAAGCAACGCCGACTTCACCCTGACATCCCATTTCCGCCCCCGATATTGAGGCGCGCTGCTTATACAGCAGGCCTATTCCACCGGCGGTTGCCAGAAACACCTGCGTCTTTGATGGATCCGGTTTTGCCGCTTCATCGCAACAATAATGCCGAATGATAGCTGGAATTATGCCAGCCGCACCATTTGTCGGCGCCGTCACAATTTGACCGCCGGCCGCATTTTCTTCATTTACCGCCATCGCGTAAACATTAAGCCAATCGAATAATGTCTCACGTTCATTCGCCCCCGGCGCGCCGCGTAGCTTGGCCCAAATATCAGGCGCGCGCCGCGAGACCCGAAGGCCGCCCGGCAGCTCGCCTCTGGTGTGCAATCCCCGCTCTATCCCCGCCAGCATGACGGATATAATTTGATCCAAGCGGCGTTCCGTTTTCCCTCTTGGGCGGCGAGCATCTTCATTGGCCAATACCAAATCCGCGATGCTTATCTCTTGCTGGGCACATCGGAACAAAAGTTCCTTCGCCGAGCCAAATGGGAACGGTACAGCACCGCCCCCCACAGAAACCTTATCGTCCTTGGCAGGCTTGGCAAGTTGTGAATAGCTGGCCGTGAAGCCGCCGCCCGTTGAGTAATAGGTCCGCGCATAAATACGCTGACCTTCTGTATCAAACGCCTGCATTTCCATTTCATTCGGGTGCAATTCCGCAACCTGTTCATAATCCAGGACCATGTCCGCCTGCACGTCAAAGCGAACGCTGTGCCCATCGCGGATAAACCTGCCTTCAGCTTCCAAGTTTGCCAGCGCCGCCTCGGCTGCGTCCAAATTAATAGTCTCAGGCTGAAATCCCAAGAGGCCTAAATACCCCGCGCGCGGTGTTCCATGACCAATACCGGTAAAAGCCAGAGACCCCCGAAAAATCATTTTTATTCTGTCTGTTTGGTCCAAATGTCCCATTTGCGCGAGACGTTTCCAAAACCTTTGCGATATACGCATGGGGCCAACCGTGTGAGAGGAGGACGGGCCAATTCCGATGCGGAAGATATCGAGTATAGAAAGCATAGGACCCGCATACTCACACTCCCTCGGTTCTGACAATACTCCGATGCGTATTTTCCGACTTGAAAAGCTTATTGGAAAATTGGGCTGTTAACCTGTCCCGCCCAGCCAATTGTCGTCGCGGCGCGCGCTTTCCAGTGAGGCCTCATTCTGAAGCCCCCGATTAATACGATTTGCCAGCGCGGCTATAGACTCCCTATCCACCTCATTCGGTAAAGCGTCATAGGCGGCCCTCATCAGCGAAGACATTTCAGCATCCAAGGCTGTTTTGCGGGCTTCCAAGACCGCGCGGGCCCTGAGTTTTCCAAGCATTGACATCATCGCCGCTGTCGCATTTTTATCGGACGCCACATAAGGCCTGCTCTTTCCGGCAAAGACCTTCAGTAATTTTTCAAAAGTCAGAGCCTTCGCAATAACGCGGCGCTGATTAGTCTCGTCAAAACGATCAGCGATCGGATCCGGTTCGACAAGCATAGCGTTGAGACATGATTGAAACCAATGAATACAGTTCATCGCTGTATAAGGATCATTTGTCCCTGGTGACAATGCCCGGGCCAAGACTTCTACAAGCTCGTCTGCGAGATAAATATAATTTTGATGGACTGTTCGCGATTGGCCCATCGCATAGGCATTTCGGATTTTTTCCGTAAGGTCTGAGACCTGGGACTGCGCCACCTTCGAGCCGTCAGATGCCCACACATCCAGTAAAATATCAGTTTGGACCACAAAATCTCCCGGCTGATATTGGAGATCAATGATCAGGTCATGTTCGGTCGCAATCTTTACCAAAAGCGGGAAATTTAGGGTTTGAACATAGCCCTCTTCTATTGCCGTAACCCGCAAAGCGGATTGAATGTCATACCCAATTTCCGACGATTCAATTCGGGGGCTTCCATCATTGGCGACCAGTTTGCGGAGCCGGTTCCTGAGCTCTCGCCCAATACGAGCGGTTATATTTCCGACGTTTAGCGTTTCAGGAATATGATGCACAAAATATATGAGAACTCCGACCGAGAATAGCGTCATCAATATAGCAACAAGAACTGAAATGTTCGGGACGAATTCAGGAATGGCATCCCCGGCTACTGTATCGTCACTTACGCGCGCAACGCGTAGGATCAGCAGTCCGTATATAAAAGTGGACGTAAAAACCCCCAAAGTAAATTGGTTCGCTTTGTCGCGCATAAAGTTGCCAATTAGACGCGGCCCATACTGAGCCGCCGCATTGGTCACAGCCACCATTGTCAAAGAGAAAGTGACCCCCGCAATAGAGATCATTGACCCGGTGATAATGGACAAAATTGTCCGCGTGCCTTCAACACTGTTCGGTGCCAAGATACCTGCGGTCTTGAAGAGATCAGGGTCGAGGGCGCGGTCGATTGCAACGGTGACAAAAGCTAAAACCACCGACCCAACTGCCATTACGGCCGGAATAAAATAATAGCTGCTTTGCAAATCTTGCCAAAGCTTCAAAATGTGGGCAGCTGAACGAATAAATTAAGTCCTCAATTAAGGTGCAGGGAAAACATCCAAAGCCTTTGTGTGTAACCACAAGTCATTTGGCAAGGCCAGACTTTCGCGTGAAAGTCATGCTCGATAAATGCTTAGAACGTTAACACCTAGACCTTCTCGACTTCACTATGCGACTTCAACACACGGTCACCATCATCTTGTTCAATTAAATAAGCCGGTTCATCAGATGATGCCTTTCGCGTCACTTCAGTTCCCTTAATTGTCCGGGTAACATCTTGTGTAAAGCTGTCCTCAACCTTTCCTTCGGCGGTCCCATTTCCCCAGTTCCACCGCAGTTTTGTGCCTTTATTATGTGCTTTGGACATCAGACATCTCTTCGCTAGTTTCCATTGACTCTTTGCTACGTTTCAATCGTCAATACGGTTCATCCCCGTTTGATTAACAAAAATAATGATTTTTACGGAACCAAATTTGGCCAGCCAGCGTTTACTCAATGTCACGTAGACAAGCTGCGCGATATTAACAAACAAAGTGAATACAATGTTACGCTTCCTCTTTTGCCTCATCTTTATCGCTCCTGTTTTCTTCATCCCGAGTTTGGTAGATAGTCAGTATGCGGATGCGAGCATTGGGATTGAGGAAGACACATATGGTGTGTTTACAGAATCGAAAATCGCAGCGTTGAAGAGTTGCGAGCCAGAGAGCGTTCACATTTATTTCAGCGATGTATATGTAGAAACTCACTCTGCTGAATTTCTACATGCCGCAGTTGACGCGGCCTCCGCCTGCAAAGATACGACCGTGCACATCGTGGGGTTAGAATTCGAAAATATGACTGAAGGTGAGTTGGCGCTCGCGAAATTACAGGTCAACGAAGTCGCCGAATTCTTGAAAGCGTACGAAACAGACGCCAAAGTTCAACATTCTTCCCGTGAAGCGGAGCTGGATACGCGAGCTGCAAATGGTCGCTCCGTAATCGTAGAGTTTGATTTCAATCGATCCCTTGGAGATTCTGGCAGCGCACAGTAAATAGGTTGGGGGCGAACCACAACATCCAACCATGGACAAATGAAAAAGCCGCTCTCTCAAGATAACCTCGGGAGCGGCTTCTTGCATGGTATAATCAAAAAAAGCTAAGCTCGGTTACTTAGCCGGTGTGGAAGAACAAGGCTTGGCTAATCGCGGCTTTCACATTATCTGGATCGAATGGCTTAGAGATAAGATAAGCAGGTTCAGGCTTATCTCCAGTGAGCAAACGTTCGGGGAACGCGGTGATAAAAATGACGGGTACATTATACTCCGCCAAAATATCTTCAACCGCGTCAATCCCGGAGCTACCATCAGCGAGATGGACGTCCGCCAGCACTAGGCCTGGCGACCTCGATTGCGCATTTCGTAACGCGTCCCTGTGCGTTGCAGAAATACTATCGACCGTATGACCAAGTTCCAAAACTAAACCTTCGATATCAGCTGCAATAATCGGTTCATCTTCGATAATCAGAACATTTGTTCGGAGTTCTTTTTCGATATCCGCTTCCGCCTCCTTAATCATCGCACTTGCGTCTGCGGGTGTTGTCTTCATCACCAACGCCGTGTCTTCCAGAGTGAGGCCTTCGAGAGATTGTAGTAGAAACGCTTGCCTCGACACGGGCGCCAATTTGGACACGCGCTGCGCGGCCGTTGATCCCTCAATATCCTGTTTGGCCTCAAGTTGAGCCCCAGTTGTGGACCATATGCCTAAAAACATTCTGTACAACGCAATTTTCGGATGTAAATCCGCATCAATATCGGTCTCCCCGGCGGCCAAGGCCTCCAAAGCTGTCCGCACATAAGTATCACCAGAAGGTTGAGATCCCGTCAGTGCACGCGCAAATCGTCGTAAATAGGGAATATATGGACCATAGGTTTCAACTAGGCTCATGAGATCGTCTCGCTTTTTTATTTATAAAATTCTTTATTTTCTGTGGAACCAACGCACGGTCTCCCGCGTTTCAATGCATTGCACCTATATATTACGTATCACCTACGCGAATGTATTGTAGGAATTACAGGTGATATTCGTTTTTTGGAAGACAATTATGAGCCTAAACAAAAATGCGGCGGAAAAAGCAGAAAAGCCCTCCGATACAGAGTTTTCTGATGACCCTTTAAAAGACAAAATCGGGTTATCACTGCGTCAAATGTATGATGACGTGGTGAATGAGCCAATTCCAAACGAATTTCTAGGTTTGCTTGCAAAAGCTGACAAAAACACGACCAATGCAGACGGTGCAGATAATGAGAGCGCTTAGCATGTCAGAGA
>CALFWV010000091.1 GCA_937927825.1 uncultured Caulobacterales bacterium
CCTGACTGTAATCGACCATGGGATAAACCCGCGCCGCAGCTCCGCCGATAACGGCTTGATCCGCAGCATAAAGACTTTGCCGTAACTCTGTGAGGGTCTCGCCGCCCAAAAATGCCACGAGCATGAGCCCGTCAGCCTTTAGGTGTTTTCGGTAATGCATCAGCGTCTCAGGAATCCCGTCATCACTTTGCAAGTCCAAGAGGGAGATAATCAAATCATACGGCCCGTCCAAATCGGTTGGCAGATCTTCGTATTCGAAGGCTTCCGGTTTGCGGTCAGCGCGTAAACTTGATGTAATAATTTCCCGGCTATCTGTCCGGCCGACCAAAACGGCGCGCTCAAACTGGCGGTTGATATCTTCCAACCGCGACGCCGCATCCTCTGCCGCGCGTATATAAAGGAATGACGGGCCACCCCGTGCTTGCCGTTTGGCACTGCGGGCGTGAGCTAAATCTCGTGCATGAGGATTAAAAATTTTTTGGGGCGACGTCGTCATTTCGCTTCGCTAGTCTCATTCTGATGTCCGAAGTGCAAGATGACAGTCCACTAGAATTTGCAGGCCGCCGTATAAAATCGGCGGGGGACGCGGTTATTGATACGCTGCTGCCACCACAGGAACTTTTGGGGTTGGCGGCTGACCCGATTGCCCGGCGCATGTGGGCGGATGTAACCTTTTTGGATGCGCCGTGGTGCGAGGCGTGCGGATTTCCCTTTGAATATGCCGTGCAGGGCGGGTCGCTTTGCGCCCGTTGTTCGGTGAAGCGCCCTGCCTTTGACCGGGCCCGCGCGCCTATGGCCTATGATGACGGGTCACGCGCGTTGATTTTGTCTTTTAAACATGGTGGACGCACGGAGGGCCTTGCCAGTTTCGCGGCACAGATGCGGCGGGCCGGACGGGATATTCTAACGGATGCAGATATGCTTATTCCCGTGCCGCTCCATCCCACCCGTCTTATTAAGCGCCGTTATAATCAGGCGACTTTATTGGCGCGGGCGCTGGCAAAAATCACGCCGGTAGGTTTTGCGCCGGACGTGTTATTCCGAACGCGGAAAACTGTTAGTCAGGGCGGGTTTAATGCGAGGGCCCGTGCGGAGAATGTCCGCGGGGCATTTTCGGTCAAAAATCCCGAGACGATCAAAGGCCGCAATCTCGTTTTAATCGACGACGTTCTAACGACAGGGGCGACGTTAGAAGCCTGTGCGCGCAGTTTGAAAAAAGCGGGAGCCGCCCGCGTCGACGGAATTTGTCTTGCACGCGTGGCAAAAGCTGCCGCATTGCCTACATAGACAGCTTAAACCGCTGCAAATATATCTTAAAGGATTGAAAAATGGCAAAAGTTGAAATGTATACAAAGGCATTCTGCCCGTTTTGCATAAAGGCGAAAGCCCTCCTTAAAAATAAGGGTGTTGATTTTATCGATATTCCCGCCGCGATGGACCGGGATAAGCGCAAAGAAATGAATCAAAGGTCGGGCCGCAATACATTCCCGCAGATATTTATTGACGGAAAACATATCGGTGGCTGCGATGATATTCATGCGCTGGATAAATCGGGTAAACTTGACCCCTTGTTGGGCCTTTAGGCTTGAAAGCCGCCGCCGTTCAGATGTGCTCAGGCGTTAAGACTGCCGCTAATATTGCGGCAGCCAGTGATCTTGTGCGCGCGGCAGCTGCTGATGGCGCAACCTTTATCTCAACGCCTGAAATGACGCATCTTCTGCAAAAAGACCCGCAGGCTTTGCGGGTGGACGTGCGCGGCATGGGTGAGGACGCAGGGGTCGCCGCGTTCTCGGACTTGGCGTCAGACTTATCGGTACACTTGCTTATCGGATCGCTCGCTATTTTGCGCGGTGATGGAAAAATTGCAAACCGATCGCTTTTGTTTGCGCCGGATGGACAATTGATGGCGCAATATGATAAAATTCATTTGTTTGAAGCGGCCATATCTAAGTCTGAAACTTACCGCGAAGCCGATAGCTACGCGGCAGGCACCGTGCCCGTAACATCGGTGGTCGGGTCTCTCTCTTTAGGTTTCTCCATTTGCTATGATTTACGCTTTCCGGCGCTTTACGGGCATTACGCGCGCCAAGAGGTTGATATCATCACCGCGCCCGCGGCCTTTACTGTCGCGACGGGGACGGCGCATTGGGAAACATTGCTGCGCGCCCGGGCGATAGAAACCGGAGCTTATGTTATTGCGCCGGCCCAAGGTGGGCACCACGCCGATGGCCGAAAGACGTGGGGGCGTAGCGCGATTATTGCGCCTTGGGGAGAGGTAATCGCAAAGCTTGACCATGATGCGCCCGGATTTATCTGCGCCAACATCGACCCCGCAAAAGTCGCCCAAGCGCGGCAGCGCATTCCGGCCTGGCGAGGCAGCGCGCTATGATTCGGTATAATTTAATTTGTGCGGATAATCATGAATTTGAGGGCTGGTTCTCAAACTCGGCTGATTATGATGATCAAGCCAATAGCGGGCTCTTAAACTGCCCTGTTTGTGGGTCGTCAGAGGTCGAGAAAGCCATCATGGCCCCCGCGGTTAAAACAGCCCGAAAATCTGAAGCGCGCGCAAAAACAGCGGAAAAAGCGATGACCGCCATCGCGGCTAAAATTCGGGACGAAATCGGGAAAAATTGCGAGGATGTCGGTGCGAATTTCGCCGAGGAAGCGCGCGCGATACATTACGGGGAAAAACCGGAACGCGGAATATATGGCTCCGCCACTCCGCCTGAAACAGAAGCCTTGAAGGCGGAAGGGATAGACGCCCATCCGCTGCCCGATGCCTTCGTTCCGGGCGCGGATAAGACAAAGTTGAACTAATGAGTGAAAAAACAACCGAAATTCACGCTATTGTTTTGGGCGCGGGGTCGTGGGGGACGGCGCTGGCACAGCTTTTGGCGGCCAATGGCCATCGCGTGACGCTTTGGATGCGGGATGCTGAGCAAGCCGCTGCGATAAATGCCGATCGGGAAAATGCGCGATACTTACCACATGCAATTTTGCATCGCCGTGTAACGGCGACGGCAGAGCGTCCTGATTTTGCGAACGCCAATTTGTGCTTATCGGTTATTCCTGCCCAACATACGCGCGCGCAGCTTGAAATATTTGCGCCCGATATCCCTGACGGCTTGCCCGTTGTGCTCTGTTCCAAAGGGATTGAGATTTCGACTTTGGATTTTATGAACGAGGTTCTGGCCGAGACCATGCCCGGTGCAGCCCGTTTTGTCTTATCCGGACCGAGTTTTGCGAGGGATGTCGTAAAAGGATTGCCAACGGCTGTGACCTTGGCCGGGGACAATTTGGAGGCTGCAAAACGTCTCGCGCCTTTGATTCAAGGTGCTACTTTTCGGCCCTACACAACAGAGGATATGATTGGCGCGGAAGTGGGCGGGGCCGTCAAAAACGTCTTGGCCATTGCCTGCGGCATGTTGCTTGGTATGGGTTTGGGGCAGAGCGCACATGCGGCCCTGATTGCGCGCGGGTTTGCAGAAATGAACCGTTTGGGCGCCGCCTTGGGCGCACGGGCCGAGACGCTTTCTGGATTATGTGGTTTGGGCGATTTGGTGCTGACATGCAGCTCGACCCAGTCGCGCAATATGTCTTGTGGAATGCGTTTAGGCGAAGGCGAGAGCTTGGAAGCCATACTCGCCTCAAGAAACTCGGTGACAGAGGGCGTCGCAACGGCGCCTGCCTTGGTTCGATTAGCCGAGAAAACGGGCGTGGACATGCCGATATGCGTCGCCGTTAACCGCGTGCTCGACGGGGACATAACCCCGGCGGGTGCAATGGCAGAATTGCTTGCGCGGCCTTTGAAAAGTGAGGCGGCTTAGGCCGCCAAATAAAGGCGCGTCTTGGAGTTTGCCTCCGGTTTCTTCGCAAAATTAAGGATGTCTTGTTCTTTTGCAAAAGGCCCTAGCGCCATAAAGGTTCTCTCCTGCACTTTGTGTTCAGGTAAGGCTGCATAGGCCTTGGCTTGGGTAAAGTTGATTGTCCTGTCAAAGAACGCGCGGCGAAGCCTGGGTGACAAGCGTCCGAGTGTCAGAACCTGTTTGACGCACGTGCGGCTGAGATAGAGAGCCTGTGCGATTTTAGTGACGTCCTGATGTGCCCGAAACATCTCCGTCACAGTCATGTAAAGATCGCGGTTCGACATAAGGGTCGGGGCGTCAGGTGTCGTATATTTCGTATCTTGCAGCTCGACATAAGGAACGTTGACCAGAGACCGGGGCAATTCACCCATAAACTCGAGTCGCCGAATAGCGGCCAATCGTTTGCGGCCGTCAACAACAACAAGACGGCCTTCTGATCGGGCCACGATGATGGGGGATAAAAGGCCAAACCGCGCAATGGAGGCTTGGATGGATTTTATATCTTCAAGGAATCGACCAACA